>CALXND010000043.1 GCA_944389655.1 uncultured Clostridia bacterium
CTCTGTAAAAGATGAGAATAACCAAATTTTAAGAAAAAACCTAAAATAGGTTGCGATTTTTTGAAAAAAGTGATATAGTAACATAGAATTAATTTGAAACAAGGCAAAACATGTCTAAATAAACATTAGGAAGGAAGAAAAACAATGGGATTATTCAAATCATATAGTGAAAAAGAAGTAAAAAGAATACAGCCATTAGTAAAAAAAATTAATGACTTAGAACCAGAAATGCAAAAATTATCTGACAAAGAATTAAGAGGGAAAACAGACGAATTTAAAGGAAGACTAGAAAAAGGAGAAACTTTAGATGACTTACTTCCAGAAGCTTTTGCTGTAATGAGAGAAGCTGCAAAAAGAGTTTTGGGAATGAGACATTTTGATGTGCAATTAATTGGTGGTATTATTCTTCACCAAGGAAGAATTGCAGAGATGAAAACAGGTGAAGGAAAAACATTGGTTGCAACATTACCAGTATATTTAAATGCACTTACTGGAAAAGGAGTACATGTAATTACTGTTAATGACTACCTAGCAAAAAGAGATAGCGAATGGATGGGAAAGGTTTACAAATTTTTAGGCTTAACAGTAGGCCTTGTTGTTGCTGGAATGAACCCACAGGAAAAGCAAAAAGCATATGCGGCTGATGTGACTTATGGAACAAATAACGAATTTGGATTTGATTATTTAAGAGATAATATGGTTATATATAAAGACCAATTAGTTCAAAGAGACTTAAACTATGCAATTGTCGATGAGATTGATAGTATTTTAATTGATGAAGCTCGTACACCACTTATTATATCTGGTAGAGGAGCACAATCATCTGATTTATATAAAAAAGCTGATAATTTTGTTAGAAAATTATCTCCAAAAGTCATAATTGAAGAAGATGTTAAAGACTTTGAACAAGCAGAAGACAATGAAAAATACGACTATATAGTTGACTTAAAAGCAAAGTCTGCATCACTTACACAAAAAGGTATTAAAAAAGCTGAGGAAGAGTTTGGACTTGAAAACTTTAATGATATAGAGAACTCAGAATTAGTACATAATGTAAATCAAGCTTTACGTGCACATGGAATTATGAAAAAAGATATAGACTACATAGTTAAAGATGGAGAAGTGCTTATTGTAGATGAATTTACAGGACGTATTATGTATGGAAGAAGATATAATAATGGGTTACATCAAGCAATTGAAGCAAAAGAGCATGTAAAAATTGCAGATGAATCTAAAACACTTGCAACTATTACATTCCAAAATTACTTTAGAATGTATCAAAAATTATCTGGTATGACAGGTACTGCTATGACAGAAGAAGATGAGTTTGAAGAAATCTATAAATTGGACGTAGTGGAAATTCCTACAAATAAGCCAATGATTAGAAAAGATAATCCGGATATAATCTACAAAAATGAAAACGCAAAATTTAGAGCTGTAATTCAAGATATAAAAGAAAGCCATGCAAAAGGTCAACCAGTCTTAGTAGGTACAGTATCAATAGAAAAATCTGAAAAACTTAGCAAATTACTTACAAAAGAAGGAATTAAACATGAGGTTTTAAATGCTAAGTCACATGAAAAAGAAGCAGCAATAGTTGCTCAAGCAGGTAAATTTGGAGCTGTTACAATAGCTACAAACATGGCAGGTCGTGGTACCGATATTATGCTTGGAGGAAATAGTGAATTCTTAGCAAAGCAAGAAATGAAGAGACTTAGATATTCACCAGAACAAATTGAACAATCAACTACATTTAATGAAACAGATGATCAAGAAATATTAGATGCCAGAAAGAAGTATAAAGAATTAGAAGAGAAATTTGATAAAGAAATAAAAGAAGAAAAGGAAAAAGTTCTTAAAGTTGGAGGATTAAAAATAATTGGTACTGAAAGACATGAGTCAAGAAGAATTGATAACCAGTTAAGAGGACGTAGTGGACGTCAAGGAGATCCAGGAGAATCAAGATTTTATATTGGTCTAGATGACGATTTAATGAAAATCTTTGGCGGAGACATGATAACTAAAGTATATAATACACTAGGCGCAGATGAAAATATGCCAATACAATCAAAAATAATTTCTAAAGCAGTAGAAAATGCTCAAAAGAAAGTAGAGGGTCGTAACTTTACAATTAGAAAAAATGTGCTTCAATATGATGATGTTATGAACACTCAAAGAGAAATTATATATAAACAAAGAAGAGAAGTACTAGATGGAGAAAATTTAAAGACAAGTATTCTTAAATTAATAGATAATGTTGCTACTGAAACAGTAACTGCATATATTACAGAAGATGGAGTAAACAAAGAAGCTTTAATTCAAGATCTAACAACAACTTTTGGTATCAGTAAAGTTAATAGTTTAGAAGAAGATAAAATTGATAGTAGCAAAATTATAGCTGAAATAGAAGAAGAAGCTCATAAAAAATATGAAGAAAAGGAAAAAGATTTTGGAGAAAAAACTTTAAGAGAACTTGAAAGAGTTGTAATGCTAAAAATAGTTGATGAAAGATGGATGGACCATATTGATGCTATGGACGAATTAAAAGATGGTATTGGTCTTCGTGCTTATGGACAAAAGGATCCAGTTGTACAATATAGAATTGAGGGCTTTGATATGTTTGACCAAATGATTGCAGACATTCAATTAAATGTTGTTAAAATTTTAATGAATGCAAGAAAGAGGGAAGGAGCTCCAATAAGACAAGAATCTGTAAAGATTACAGGAGAAGGTTTTGAAGATACAAATATTTCTTTAAAGGGTGCAGCACCAGCAGGAGAAAAAAATCATACTCCAATAGTTAATACAGAGCCTAAAATAGGACGTAATGATCCATGTCCATGTGGTTCAGGAAAGAAGTACAAAAATTGTTGTGGAAAGAATAAATAATAATTTACATCATAATAGGGGGGAGACTTAAATGTCTCCTCATATTAATTTAGTTATGGTTATTGCTTAATGACATTTATGTAATAGGAAATTTCTCTTAAATTCCTATTACATAAAAAACTATTGCAAAATGATTGCAACATACATGTAAAAGTGGTAAAATTCAAACTGTAATGTAAAGGGAAGTGAAAAATTGATAGATTTACAAGAGGTAGAAATGAAGTTAGAAGAACTAAAAAATAAACTACAGAAATTGGGTGATTCACTTTGACATTGATGCCTTAGCAACTAAGTTAAACGACTTAGAAAGACAAACTACAGAGGTAAATTTTTGGAATGATGCCAAAAATAGTACCATAGTACTTAAAAGTATCAATGATATAAAAGGAAAAGTTGAACAGTATAATAAAACAAAAAGTGAATTGTATAATCTTATTGATGTAAAAGAATTACTAAAACACGAGAAAGATCCAGAATTAGAAAAAGAACTAAAAGAGAACTTAACTGTCATCGAAAAAGATGTAGAAAAAATAGAAATTGCTACATTGCTATCTGATAAATACGATATAAATAATGCGATTGTAACTATCCACCCTGGAGCAGGAGGATTAGATGCGCAAGATTGGGGAAATATGCTATATAGAATGTACTGCAGATGGGCAAGTGCAAATGGCTATAAAACAGAAGAACTTTCATACATGGTAGCAGATGAGGGAGGACTAAAAAATGTATCATTTTTAATATCTGGGGATTATGCCTATGGGCATCTTAAAGGAGAGCAAGGCGTGCATAGATTAGTAAGAATATCTCCTTTTGACTCAGGTGGAAGAAGACATACATCTTTCGCTTCTGTTGAGGTACTTCCAGAAATTACGGAGGACATGGATATAAATCTAAATCCAGACGATTTAAAAATAGATGTCTATAGGGCATCTGGCGCAGGAGGTCAGCATTTAAACAAAACGTCTTCTGCAATTAGAATAACACATATACCAACAGGTATTGTAGTTGCATGTCAAGGTGAAAGGTCTCAAATTTTAAATAGAGAGACAGCACTTAGAATGCTAAAATCAAAGCTCTTACATTTAAAAGAAGAAGAACATAAAGAAACTATTGAAGAATTAAAAGGTATTCAGAGAGAAATTGCTTGGGGAAGCCAAATTCGTTCATATGTATTTTGCCCATATACAATGGTAAAAGACCACAGAACAAATTATGAAACAGGTAATTTGGCAGCAGTTATGGATGGTGATATAAATGGTTTTATTGACAGCTATTTAAGAAGTTTGATTGAATGATATAAGCTATTTTTAAATTATAACAGTTTGTAAACTCAATAATGTTTTTCCTACAGACGGAGTTAATATGTTAAAAATAACATGTTAACTCTGTCGTATTAAAAAGTATAAAGAAAAAATACAATTGTAATTATAACTAATTTACTAGTAACTAAAAAGGTCGAAAACTAATAAAATATATTATAGGCAAACTATAAATATATTTGTCCTTGTACTTAAACATAAAAGGACTGGTTTAGATGGAAACTATAGTCTTAAAATTTGGAGGAAGCTCTCTAGCAGACAATATAAAACTTAATATTGTTGCAAACAAAATTATTGATTTCTACAATAGGAAAAATAAAGTAATAGTGGTAGTATCAGCTCAAGGAAAAACGACAGATAATCTAATAAAAGAAGCAAAAGAATTATCTTTGAATCCAGACAAGAGAGAAATGGATGTGCTACTTAGTACAGGCGAACAAATTTCTATTTCTAAATTAGCAATTTTACTAAAAAGGTTAGGATATAATGCTGTATCTCTTACAGGATGGCAAGCAGGAATTTATACATCCGAGGAAAACCAAGAGGCAAAAGTAGAATACATTAATACTGAAAGAATTGAAAAAGAATTAAATGATGGTAATATTGTAATCATAGCAGGATTTCAGGGCATAAGTGACAAAAAAGATATTACAACTTTTGGAAGAGGTGGTTCAGATACTACAGCAGTAGCAGTAGCAGCAGCAATTAAAGCAGCACATTGTTATATCTTTTCTGATGTAGATGGGGTATATTCTACAGACCCCAAAAAGGTTCAAGATGCAAAAAAGATAGAAGAATTATCATACACGGAAATGCTTGACTTATCTAATGAGGGAGCAAAGGTTCTTCATAATAGATGTGTAGAAATAGCAGAAAAGTACAATGTTTTAATCGAAACAGGTTCTACATTTAATAATAACATAGGAACACAAATCAATGGAAAAATGGAAGAGAGCAAGGTAAAAAGTATAGTTAAAAATGATAATCTGTTTTTGATTACACTAAAATATGATACTTATAGTGCGGATATGATAAATGAATTGTATTTTTCTTTAATAGATAACGGTATAAGAATGACAAATATGGTAAATAATAGTAGTAGTAGTTTTAATGTAAGTTTCACTATAAAATCATCGGATTTACTAAAATTTCAAAGTTTGCTAGAAGGAACATTAGCTAAATTTAGTACATCGTTTACCAATATTTCACGCATATCTTTCGTTGGCTATGGAATTATGAATAATGATGAAATATTAACAAATATTCTAAAAATCTTAGATATGAATTCAATAGACATTTTTTCTATTCAAATAGAAGAATGTAAAATTTCTATAATGACAAAAGAGAAAATTAATGATAAAATATTAGAGGAACTACATCACGAACTAATAAATTAGAAAAAGGAGGGAAAAAACCTAAGTTTTACTTAGGAAGAGAACAAATGGCATTTTATTCATATATATTTTCGGCAAATTATAAGAGATATTTTAATAACCTAAAAAAAGTAGCAAAAAAAGAAAATAAGAATTTTTTAAAATTAGTATTTGATACTGGATATTGTGTGTTTAGATACGGATTTTGTCTTAGCGATTATTTGAATTATAAATTGTACAACAAAAATAGTAAAGAAAGAAAATTATATGTAAGTACAAAAACAGAGAATAAATTTTATGAAACAGTATCACCTAGTGCATATAAGCAGAGGTATACTGTTAAACCTAATTTCTTAAAGGATTTTAAAGCATATACTAAAAGAGATTTTATTGTCCCTGAGGAAGGAAAATATAGCGAATTTTTAGAATTTATTAATAATCACAAAGTGTTTATGTCAAAGCCATATGATGGCTTAGGCGGTGCAGATGTGAAGAAAGAATATTCAGACCAAATAACAGATAAAAAGGCATATTTTGAAAATGCAATTAAAAACAGAATATTTTTAGAAGAACTAGTAGTCCAACACCCCGAAATGAATAAGTTATGTGATAAAAGCGTAAATACTATGCGAATTATGACATTTAATGATAATGGCAAACCTAGAATAATATGGCTAGGACTACGTGTGGGAAATGGTGTAAATTCGATAGATAATTTCCATGCACAAGGAATGGCAGTGAATATAGATATAAATTCTGGCAAGCTTATTGGAAATGCGATAGATAAAGATTTAAATCAATATAGTGTGCATCCTGTTACACATACGAAATTTGATGGCTTTCAAATACCATGCTTTGAAGAGGCTAAGGAAATGGTGCTAAAAGCAAGCCTCGAAAGCGATAAGATATTAGTTGTTGGATGGGATGTTGCAATATCTGATAAAGGACCAGTAATAATAGAAGGCAATAGGCGCCCTGGTTTCGATATTGTACAAGTTTTATCGGGCGGAAAAATGGATATTGTAAATGATGTTTTACAAAGCAAGCAGAAAGCTTCATAAGGTACGATATTTCGATTAATATGAGTTTAAATATTAATTGGAATATTAAGAAAATATAAACTTTAATGATAATTATACAATAAAAATCACTGAGACTATAACAGTTTCGGTGATTTTTTGTATAGTGATTATATTGTTTTGGTAAAATCAATTAAACAAAATATTGCCTTTAGAAAATTCTTTTTACAGAAAGGAAGTAGTTCTAAAAAAGACAAGTACTGAATATAATATTTTATATAACAGTATTGAGCATATTAAGCTCGGATGGAGGTTTATATGACTATAGATGAAAGAAAAACTAATATTAACCAAAATAATAATATAATTCAAAATTTAGTTTTAGAAAATAGAGAGAAACTTAGTATCTCAGGAGTATTAGATGTTCTTAGTTTTGATGATCAAATTGTAATCCTAGAAACAGAGCTTGGTCTTCTTACAGTAAAAGGCGAGAATTTAAGAATTAATAAACTAAGTTTAGACACTGCCGAAGTAATAGTTGATGGCGAAATATATAGTCTAGGTTATAGCGAAAAAGACATGGACAAAAAGAGCGGAGGAGGACTACTTGGAAAAATATTTAAGTAAAAGGTGATGATTGCTTTTGATATTTGATGAATTAATGACATTATTCTGTTTTGTTTTTACTGGTGCTTTAATTGGGATATTATTTGATATATTTAGGATAATTAGAAGAAGTTTTAAAACAGCTGATTTTATAACTTATATTGAAGATATATGCTTTTGGCTATTAGCAGGTTTAATCCTTTTATTTAGTATTTTCACATTCAATAACGGAGAATTACGTCTATATGTATTTTTAGGCATCTTGTTTGGAACATTAATTTATTTATTGACCCTAAGCAAATATTTTATATTAATCTTTGTAAAAATAATCACATTTATAAAGAAAATCTTATGGTATCCAATAAGCAAAATAATACAAATATCAACAAAAATATTTAGTCCTATTAAAGCTTCTTTTGTCAAAATTCGATTAAAAATCATTAATAGAATGAAGAAAAATGACAAAATTTCGAGTAAATAAGAAGGATTTTTTGGAAAAATGTAGAAATATATATATAGATTAATTCTGGAGTGATATTTACATATGAAAAAAAATAAATTATTAAAAAAAGTTATAATTGTTGCATTTTTAATATATTTCGTGTATACTATTATTATGCAACAGCGTACATTAAATTCATACGCAGCGCAAAAATCTGAATGTAATAAGGAAATTGAAGTTGCACAAGAAAAAAATGAAGAGCTTCAAAAAATGAAGGATAATGTTAATTCAGATGAGTACATAGAACAAATTGCTCGTGAGAAATTAGGTATGTATTATCCTAATGAAAGAGTGTATATTGATGTCGAAAATTAAATATATAAATCACTAAATTACAGAAAAAGTGGCTAAGCCACCTTTTCTTTGTTACTTATTTTATGTTTTTTCTTTTACTCATTCCCATTTATTAAATAATAAATATTAAAAAATATATAATTATCAAAATAAATATTTATTATCAAAATAAATTTTACTTACAATTTTCTTAAAACAATCCAGGAAAATATTGAATATAGATTATAGGGGGCATATTATGAATTATGAAGATTTCACATTAGTAGAATTACGCCAAATGGCAAAGGAACAAGGAGCAAAAACAGTATCTAAGATGAAAAAGGACGACTTAGTACAGTTTTTAAAAGAACATGATAGTAATAAAAAAAATGAAGAATTAGGTAAGTCTGATGAAACTAATTTAACTAAAAAACAAAATAAAAATATACAAAATCCAACTGAAAACTTAGAAAGTTTTGTTGGTGATGATGAGGCTGGTTATAAAATAACAAATGCTAATGACAAAATGGTAGAAGGAGTTTTAGAAGTACTTCCTGATGGATATGGTTTCTTAAGAGGCGATAATTATCTATCTACGGCAGATGATGTATATATTTCACCTGTACAAATTAGAAGATTTAAATTGGATAATGGCGATAAAGTAAAAGGAATAGCTAGAATTCCAAGAGAAGGTGAAAAATTTCCAGCGCTTATTTATGTTGGAGAAGTAAATGGTGATTCCCCAGAAACAGCCTACAGGAGACAAAAATTCGATGACTTAACACCAATTCATCCAAATGAGAGAATACATCTAGAAACAACTCCTAATGAGTATGCAATGAGAATTATAGACTTAATGTCTCCAATTGGTAAAGGCCAAAGAGGAATGATTGTTGCACCACCAAAAGTAGGAAAAACTACTCTTATAAAAAAGATTGCCAACAGTATTAGCATAAATAATCCAGAAATTGAATTAATAGTATTACTAATAGATGAAAGACCAGAGGAAGTAACAGATATGCGTCGTTCTATTAAGGGAGATGTAATTTATTCTACATTTGACGAACTTCCTGAACATCATGTTAAAGTGGCAGAAATGGTATTAGAAAGAGCTAAAAGACTTACTGAGCAGAAAAAAGATGTAGTTATATTATTAGATAGTATTACAAGACTTGCAAGAGCATATAACTTAGTTATACCTTCATCAGGAAGAACATTGTCTGGTGGTTTAGATCCAAGTGCATTACACAAACCTAAAAAATTCTTTGGAGCAGCTAGAAATATAGAAAACGGTGGAAGCCTTACAATATTAGCAAGTGCTTTAATCGAAACAGGTTCTAGAATGGATGATGTAATTTTTGAAGAATTCAAAGGAACTGGTAATATGGAAGTTCATCTAGATAGAGGTCTATCTGAAAAAAGAATATTCCCAGCTATTGATATTAATAAATCTGGTACAAGACGTGAAGAATTACTTTTATCTAAAAAGGAAATGGAAGTAGTATATGCTTTGAGAAAAGCAATGTCAACAAAGTCTGTAGCTGATGTAACAGAAGAGTTAATTGAGCAAATGATAGCGACAAAAAATAATGAGGAATTTTTAGACAAAATGTCTGGATTTTTAAAATTATTATAACACTACCAGCCTAAGGAAGTGTTGTTTCTATGAGATTAAGTAAATGCTATAGTAAAAAACTTATATTACAAGAGATAATGATATAAAACATTGAATAAAAATAAACAAGTTAAATAATATGAACGACTAGAATCTTAAATAGATTGTAGGAGATAGATTGATGATGGAAAAAAAACAACGGTATAAAAAATGTATTAAAAAAACTTTATTAATGGCTCCATTATCTTATTTCAGGAAAAATATGACTGGAAATATTCATGGCAGAATGAATAGATGCTTAGAAGGAACGGTAAAATTAGAGAAGTTACTATTTGTGGACTTTGCACCAGCTATATTCAATAGTATAGCTGCAATAATAACTATTTTTACAACATTACCATTTGGTTTAGCCTTGCCGATGATGTTAGTTATACCAATTGGAATATTTATTGTTTTTAAACAATTTGGAACAATTATATTGGATTCAAAAAATATAAACTCTTTGAGCAGAAAAGATATTTCTGAAGAGGAAATAATCTATCTGGAGGTCAAAGACAAAGAATAGCAATAGCAAGAATATTCCTAAGAAAACCTAAAATACTAATATTAGATGAAGCAACGTCAGCATTAGATAATACTTCTGAAAAATATATTCAGACAGAAATAGAAAAATTACAAGAGGAAAATAATACAACAATTATTTCAATAGCACATAGATTAAGTACCTTAAAGAATTGTGATAGAATTATAGTATTAAATAAAGGCCGTATAGTAGAAAGTGGAAAATATAATGAACTTTTTGAAGAAACTACTATCATATATGGACATGCAAAAAAGTGTAAAAAAAGCGGCGCACGAGAATCGTTTTTAAGTCGTTTTTATTTTTTAGACATATAGTTTGTTGTCTATAAAATAAGGCTATTTTGGAATAAACGGCTAAAATCAATTTTAAGACATTTTTTATAAAAAGATAACAAGTTTATATGATAAAAAATATAAATAATTTTATTATGCAAATAATAAAATTAAAACAACAATGAAATTATATTATAATCAAACAAATAATTAATCATTGAGGAATGTATAACCGAATAATAAATGATTATATAGAATATTGAATAAAAGTAAATAATATAAAGAATACAAATAGCTAAAAGCTAGTAATATAAAGGGTTTTTAAAGGCATTAGTATATAGTGTCTATTATTTTGCCCCTATGCCTTATTGCGCAAAACTTTGATAATCGGAACCTTTTTGGATTGGAATATAATATAAATCTTAATTTGTTTTTTTTAATTTTATTGACTTTTATTTGACACTATTATACAATACAAACAATAGTTCTTTGTAATAAGGGTTATACTACTATAAAAAATAAATACGTTAAGAACGGAATTTTATATAAAGGATGTGTTCTTATGAACGAAAAAATGAATGAAATTATATTATTTGAAAATCAAGGAGTAAAGTTAGAAGTAAATTTAAAAGAAGATACTGTGTGGTTAACTCAAGCCCAAATGGGAATATTATTTGATGTCAAGCAATCTACTTTGAGTGAGCATATTAAAAATATTTTTAAGGAAGGTGAATTAGAAGAAAAAACTTCTATCGGAATTTCCGATAAAAGTTCTGGAGGACGAAAATCAAAGATTTATAATTTAGA
>CALXND010000044.1 GCA_944389655.1 uncultured Clostridia bacterium
GAGCAGGTAGCGGGAATCGAACCCGCATAGCCAGCTTGGAAGGCTGGAATTCTACCATTGAACTACACCTGCATTTTCCTGCGGAACAATTAATATTATAATATGCTTATTATATTTTGTCAATAGTTTTTATTAAAAAAAATTATTTTTTATTTTCTATTGACTAAAGGCCTATTCTTATGATATAAATATATATGTTATTTTAAGTTGGCCCCTTGGTCAAGCGGTTAAGACGCAGCCCTCTCAAGGCTGAATCATGGGTTCGATTCCCGTAGGGGTCACCAATTATGATTCCGTAAATTTACATAGGAACAAAAATTTTATAAATTTTGTTCCTTTAATTTTTTTAAATACATAATTTTAATATCTCTCTCAGTCTTTTATCTTGACCTGTCAAATATAAATATCCTATCAATGCTTCAAATCCTGTTGAGTACATATAATCTTGAATTGTAGCATTTTTAGGCAAATGATGGTTTTCTGCATTTCTACCTCTCTTTACAATTTCTAATTCTTTTTCTGTCAATTTATTTTCTATATTTTTTAGTGTTTCTGCTTGTGACTTAGCTTTAACGTATTTTATTGATTCTATATGTAATTTGTGTGGTTTCATTTGAGTGCTATTCACTAAATACATTCTAACATATAATTCATATACGCTATCTCCTATATACGCCCATGTAAGTGGTGACATTATATTTACATCTGCTTCATTTTCTGGTCTTTTTATTAATTCTATCATTTATACACCTCTTTTTGCGCAAATGGGGTCTGACCCCATTTGCGCATTTATTCATTTTCTTCTAATGTTATTCTTCCAATTTTTCCACTTCTAAAATCATCCAATATTATTTTCGCTGTTTTTTCTTCATCTATATTTCCACCAGAGATTATCGCTCCCCTTTTCTTTCCTATTATATGTAATATTTCTAAAATTTTCTCATTTTCTAGAAATTTATCATTTACTAATATCTGCTCTATTTCTTTTTTATCCAGTTTATATCTAACTACTAGTTTATCTAAATGCTTATTTACTAATTGTTTTAGTAGATTAAATCCTATCTCTATAGTTTGTAGTATATCGTCCTTAATCGTTCCCGTATATGCAAGATTTAACGCTACTTCTTCACTATCAAACTTAGGCCATAACACTCCTGGTGTGTCTAATAATTCTATATTTGCATTTATTCGTATCCATTGTTTCTGCCTTGTAACCCCTGGCCTATTTCCTACAATCGCTGAATTTTTCTTCGATATTCTATTTATAAATGAAGATTTGCCTACATTTGGTATTCCTAAAATCATTACTCTAATTGCTTTTCCTATTCTACCTTTTTGAATGTATTTCTCATGATTTTTTTCATATATTTGTTCAATCTTTTTTATTGCTAGGTTAATTCCATCACCATTGTTTGAATTTACTAACACTGCGTCTGTATTTAATTTTAAAAAATATTCTAACCACTTTTTATTTTGAACATCATCCGCTAAATCATATTTATTTAAGACTATTAATTTGGGTTTATTTTTAGTTAATTGTTCAATATCTGGATTTCTACTAGATACTGGAATTCTTGCATCTATTATTTCTACAATTATATCTACTAATTTTATATCCTCTATGATTTGTTTTTTGGTTTTTGCCATATGTCCTGGGTACCAGTTAATATTTATTTTTGAATAATTATTTTCCATGTTTAATTCCTCATCTTTGTTAGTTTTATTCTATCTATTGCTTACGTAAGATTTCCAATGCTCTTTTATATTTATTTCTTCTTATAATATCTTTTGTTGTAATTTTATTTAGTCTGGTCTCATCAGCATTATGTATAATATCCGCGATTTTCACTTTTCTTGCTATTGGATCTTCTTTTAATTTATTTATGTATTTCATATAATCCTCATTTTTATTACGAGTGAGTAATTTTAATATATTTACTATTTTGCCATCAAATTCTTTTGATAGCTGTTCAAATGTAATGTCCGTATCTTCTACTGTATCATGCAATAGCGCAACTATACATTCTTCTTCTGTTTCCATTTGTTCTGCTATATGAATTGGATGATAAACATATGGTACTCCTGCTTTGTCAAATTGATTTTGGTGTGCATTATATGCTATTATCATTGCTTTTCTTGTTAATTTTGTGTTTATCATTTTTTTCTCCCTTTATATTTGATTTTAATATTTAATATAATGCGATTTTTTTCTATATTAAAGCAAAGCGACAAATGTCCTATTGTTTCTTGCCAATTTTGGGTTTCGGCTGTACGAAAGAAATCCTAAAGGCAATAGCAATTGTATCTTTTTATTTAATAGAAAATTTCTCCGAAATTCCTATTAAATAAAAAATAACTGACTAAATTTTTTACTTTTTCTTAATTTTTAAAGTTCACTTTTATATTTTATAAAGTCCTATAATTGTTTTTATCAGCTCTTTCATCTAATTTTCTATCATAATCTTTGTTTTTGTAGAACCAGTCTGTTTTTTTGTCTGTTGGATGTGCTTTTCTATTTTTATCTAAAAGTACATCGAATAAAGCTGCTATTGCTAATCCTAGTCCAAACAATTCAAATAATGTTGTCATATACATCTCCATAGGTAAAGAATTATTTAATAATTGAGAAAAATGACCAACAAATGTTGGACCATAATATGCAAAATGAGCAACTAAATATATTATAGCTGCTAGTAGTTTTCTTTTTACCATAAAACATATACATATAAATGTTAAAAATAATAATATTATTTCCATTGTCATATTTGATGGTACAAACATAAATTCATTTCCTATAGAATATAAAACTGTCCCTATTAGTCTAAATGCCCAAAACATGAATGCAAACATAGCAATTAGCCAACTAGAAAAATTTTTCATACGTTTTTCCTCCTAAAAAGTTTCTTAAAAAGGACTTTGAGAATCATCGCAAAGCCCCTTGTTATTATTCATCTTCATCTACAAAATTAAACTCATCTTTAAATTTTTCTTTAAATATTTCAAAAACAGCTTGTAAAGTATCTTCATCCTCTACGCTAACATAGGATTCTTCTTCTTCAGAGTCTGTATCTTCAAGTTTTAATATAACTACTTCCCCAGCGTCATCATCCTCATCATTTGGTAGTAATACTACATATTCTTCTCCTTCAAATTCTATTAAGTCTAAAAATTCAAACTCTACTTCATTACCATTTTCATCATTAAGTACTATTATATTATCTAATTCTTCTCCTTCTTGCTCATTTGGAACATTATTAATATCATCGTTCATTTTTGTTTTCTCCTTTCAAAATTTATTTTGTATTTATATAATTATTAATACCCTTATTATAAACTAGTTTTTGACACTTTATTCATATAAGTTTCTAAAATGTATACAGCAGAAATAGTGTCTACCACATCTTTTTTTCTATGTTTATTTATGTTGAGATAGTTCATAGTTCTATGTGCTGCAACGGTTGTAAGTCTTTCGTCTATTTTTTCCACTTTTACTTTATTGAATTTACATTTTATTTTATGAATAAATTTCTCAGTTATTTCCACCCTATCCTTTTTGGTTCCATCCATATTTATTGGTAATCCTACAACTATAGTATCTATTTTAAATTGCGTCATCAATTCTTCCAATCTTTTTAGCACAATTTTATCGTTCCCATTATGGTGAATTGTTTCTAAGCCTTGCGCAGTTATACCAAGCTCGTCCGAAATAGCAACTCCAACTCTTGCATCTCCATAATCTATACCTAATTTTCTCATTTTCGTTCCTTCCGTTTATCTAATCTTCTAAGCCTATATAACTTTTAACCATTTTTTCTAATAGCTCATCTCTTTCTATTTGTCGTATTAAATTTCTTGCATTATTATGACTTGTTATATAGGTAGGGTCTCCTGAAAGAATGTATCCTACTATTTGATTTATTGGATTATATCCCTTTTCTTGCAGAGCATTGTATACTTCTTTTAAAATTTCTTTTGCTTTAATGTTTTTATCTCTTTCCACTTTGAAACTTACTGTTTCATCTGTTACTGACATGTTTTACCTCCCTTCGAGTTAAATTTACTCTAAAAAATTCTATAACTCATTTATTCTGCTTTCATTATTGTTTGCACTATCCAAGTAATTTTCTTGCTTCTTTAACACTCCTTCTAGTGCAGTTCCCTTATAGTATGTAGATATTATAACATTAATTTTGGGAATTGCAATAATATCTTCGTCCTCTTCAAATTCCACATCAACTGGTTCAACTTCTATTTTTTCTACTTCTTCTTTTATTTTAGTCATAAATGTTCTTACAGACGATTTATCTATTCCTGAAAAGACTATTGCAAATTTTGGTCCCATATATCTAACAAAAATATACTCATTTGATAAATTATTTTTTACTACTTGGCATACTCTCGTTATCACCATATCTCCTGTTTTTCTGCTTATGTCTTCATTTATTTCTTCTAAATTTACTATTTTAAACATACATACAGCTGATTGTGTATACTTATCTATTGTTTTTCTTCCCGCTGCATATAAATATTCAGCAGATTTCAAAGAACTATATTTATCATCTCTTACTATGCTTTCTATTATTTTTTGATTTTCTACAGTTCTTAATATGGCTACTATATTATTTCTTATTACTTCTAATATTGTTGTATCAATCAAATCAAATTCATGTGGTTCTCCGCCTTCTATTAACCAATAACCTATATATACATTATCTATATATAGTGGAAAAAATATAGCACTTTTAGCCCTTGCAAATTCCATTTTTTGATATGGTAATCTTTCGTTTTCATTATTTACCGTTATATACTTAGGTACAGATGTTTCTATACTTTCCTTAAATACCTCTTCCGATTGTAAATTGCTTAACGCTTCCCAATGTTTACTATCTACATTTGAAGCTTTTACGATATATTTAGTTCCGTCATAAATTACAATGGTAGAATATTTTATCTGATATCTCTCGATAATTATTCTATTTATTTGATTTATTTTTTCATCAACTGGAGAATTTTCACTTATTGTTCCTAAAAAATCTTGCAGTATATTTAAGTTTATAACTTTTTGATTTAAATTGTTAAAACTATCTATTTTTTTGTGTATAGACATGTTATATACCATTAACAATATTATAATTATTACTAGTATTACTATTACTGCTATTATCAAAAGATATCACCTCTTCTATTTTCAAAAATTAATATCTGTTTTTCATTTTATTTAGTGTCTCATTTATATCATTAGAGAAATTACTTGTTCCGGAATTATATGTATTGAACTTATTGGCTGGTTTGTCATTATTTAGTAATGGATATATCATATTTCCTAATTTTTCTAAACTTGCCATTAAATTTTTAGGGTAGCCTTTTGTCGAAATTTCACAATTTACTAACCCATCTAAATATCTTGAATAAGCTTCTTGATCAAATGGAATTATACAGCTTTGTACATGATCTTTATCAAATAATTCTGTCATATATGACATTGATGGATCGTTATATGACGACATTCCTCCTATTATTACTCTTTCTGAAATGCTTCTTACTCTTAATACTTTATTTAATACTATTCTTAGCTTTTCTGGTTCTAGAATGTCTCTAGATTTCAGATTTCTTAAGAACTCTGTTAAAGGTTGAATTGTTAATATATCAAAACTTTGTACCAAATATAATTCCTGTGCCAAATTAAAATAAGCATAATTAGTTTCATAATCACAGTCCATTATTACTAATGAATAATGCTTTGTTAATGTTGTTAATATATTTTTATAGTCTTCTAGCTCTTTACTTCTATCTGGAAGAGTTGTATACACTGTTAAATTTTTATTTACTTCTATTCCATCAGCTATTCCGTTTTGTAAATTCGTGATACATGAAAATGCTACTTTTCTAAGTTCTTCATCGTTTTGAGTATAGATATAATATGCATTTTTGTTTTGCGTCAAATCTAAAATTGCTGTTTTTATCCCTTTTTTTGATAAAATTTCTGCTACACTATTTACTAAAAATGATGTTCCATTTTTTGATGTTCCAACAAATGCTACCAATTTATTTGACATACTAATTAGGTTTTTCAATTCTGTATCTTTATATTTATCATATTGTCTAGTATTTTGTATTTCTTTACTTTCTTCACTGTACTGGTTATTCGTATATGTTGGTTCTGTATAGTTATTACTACTTCCTAAATCAAATAAATTTAATTCATTTTGTTGAACTGCTTCCGATTCATTACTTATTCCAGGTAAAATTATGCCTCCATCAACTTTATTAGAAGATTCTGTGCCTAATTCAAATAAGTTTACGTCCTCAGGTTGTTCTTTTTCTATTTCTTCTGGGACAGCAACTTTTTTAGGCCTTCCTCTTTTCCTTTTTGGTTCTTGTTCTTCTCGTACTTCTTCTTTAATCTTTTTAGGTCTTCCTCTTTTCTTTTTTACTGGCTCTTCACTTATATTTATGTCTGTTTCAACTGATTGAAGTAAATCTTCGATTTCTGATTGATTTAATTCTTTATTAGTTTCTTTCATTTGTTGGCTTTGTTTCTGTGTATTTTGCATTTGTACATTTATATTTGGTGTACTTTGTACTATTTCTTGGCTTTTTACTTCAGTCGCAACTGATGGTATTACTACCGGTTTATTTAGTTTGTTTTTCTGCATATTTTTCTCAAATAATTCCATACTATTTGGAACTATCTGCTTAGCCTTTTTTCTATCTTCATAATCTTTATTTGGAATATATTTATTCTTTTTTTCTTTTTTTCCTTGGCTTATATTAGGTGTTACTTCTCCAAAGGTTATAAGTTCTTGATACTTTGGAGAGTTTGCTTCTAACACTGCTTTCACATTTATTGGCAGAAATTTACATATTACTTTAAGTTGTGCATCAGTATATTGTTCTGCTATATTATCAAAACTTTTTACATATTCTTCTTCGTTCTTTCCCAGTCTTTTATAGTGATTTAATATGTTTTGGATTTCTATTTCATTAACGTTTCCTTCTCCTTCATTATCATATCCGGCATCATCTACATCTATTCTATAATATGCTCTCGCTTCTTTTTTATCGCGCGGTTTGTCTATGAGTGCACATAATTTTGATATTGTTCTATCTTGTCCTATTAAAGCATTATATATACCAATTCCAAATATTTTAACCAAAAAGTCTTCGGACTTATTTCTTCTATCTGCACATATAAGAATTATTGGTATATTATTTCCCATATTTCCTGTAGCTTCATCTTTTATACTGTCTAATCTTTCGAATATAAATTTATCTATTACTCCATAATTATTGTTAGCAAATGGTTCTACATCTTCACTTATTACTATTCTATCATAAGTTTTATCTTTTTGAAGTTCTCTTGTTATAGCATCAAAGTAATATACATTTTTACTTGATATAATCTCCTTGTATTCTTGCTGATATTTTTTTATTATTGCTTCCGAAATACTTTCGTTATTAACGGCAAATAATACTTTCATTTGTTAACCCCTCCAGCCTTTTACAACTATTGCATATATTAATGGTAAAACTTGACATATTAACATAACTGTAATAATGGCAATCATTGCGCCAAATCCTTTATCTCTAACATCTAATTTCCTTATTCCTATTACGTATCTATATATACCACTTATTGCTATTCCTACAAATCCAAATGGTATACTATAAATTCTTATTACGTTTAATGCATATGCTACTAGTCCATATGTATTATCTCCATAAGAATCTTGATAATCTTGTAATGTCTGCAATTGTTTATCTTTTATCTTTACTATATTTACTGTCGAGTCATTTTTTATTATATTTGTAGTTTCTACTGCATTTACTACTATACTAAACAGTATTGATACACATATGATTATCATAATTGTTATTGCCACTTTTTTTCTCATTTTCTAGATTTTCCTCCTTAATATATTGCTCAATAAATGATATAATACAATTGCAAAAATATCAATAGTAAAGCATATTTTTTATGTATTTTATTTTTTTGTTTAATCAAAGTATATATCTTTTATAATGATTAAAGTTTAATTTTCTAATTTTAGGTTAAATAATAATTTACCCAGTTAGAATAAATTTTGTCTCCATTTTGTTTCCAACTATATATTGGCGTTTTCATTGGATCATCATTTAGATAGTAGTGCTTTGGCTTTTGTATATTTAATCCTTTAGCTAGGTCTCTTTTATATTCGTTATCTAGTGTATCTGGTGCATATTCTAAGTGGCCTGTAATAAATAGTTGCCTTTTAGCCTTGTTTTCTACTATAAAAACTCCTGCTTCTTCAGATTCAGCTACTACTTTTAGCTCTGGATTCCTTTCGATATCGTTTTTGTATACTGTCGTATGTCTTGAATGTGGTGCTTTGAAATTATCATTAAATCCAATCATGATTTTTGAGTTTTTGTCATCTATTTTATGCTCAAATACTCCAAACATTTTATTATCTATTAAATGTTTGTTAATTCCATAATGGTAGTATAACCCTGCTTGCGCTCCCCAACATATGTGTAGTGTTGATTTTGTATGTGATTCTGACCATTTCATTATTTTTTCCAGTTCTCTCCAATATGTAACATCCTCAAATTTCATCTGTTCAACTGGTGCTCCTGTTATAATTAGTCCATCAAAGTTTCTGTCTTTAATTTCTTCAAAATTAGAATAAAATCTTTCCATATGTTCTGGTGCAGTGGTTTTGCTAATGTATGATGTTACATTAACAAATGTGATTTTTATGTTTCTTCCTGATGTGCTTAATTTACGTAGTAATTGTAATTCAGTATCTTCTTTTAGAGGCATAAGGTTTAATATGGCTATTTGTAATATATCTTCCTTTTCTCCCTCTAATTCTTCTAATATTTGTATCTTTTCCTTTCTTAAAATGTTGTTTACAGGTAATCCTGCTTTTGTGTATATTGGCATTTTTATCACCATTTATGTAATTGTACCAAAAATATATATTTATATATTTTTACTTAAATATTGTATCATTTGTACAATAATAAATCAAGAAAAACGTAAAATATTTTTGCGTTTTCCATGAATAATTTATAACACTGTCTTAAGTAATAACTTTCGAGAATATCTTAATTGGAATACTTCTTATTTATTCTAAAATGAAATAAAAATAAAGATAATAGTTGTTTTTGTTGAATGATTACAAAAATAGAAAATTTAAAATAAAGAAATACGAAGCATTTCTTTATAACTTCGTATTCCTTTTGCCCTCATTTTTGCTCCTTTTCTTTACGAGTGTTCTTAACGTTCATTAATTCTGTCCTTATATCAATTATTACTGTATCCACAAATAACCATCTTCCTCTATTTGTAACTGGACACTAGATTTTAGACAAACTAGGGGACGAAGGCCCAGAGTGGTGAGGCTAGAGTCGAAGTTGTCCACGACGCCGTCATAGTACGCATACATCAAATCGTCGTTGGTGTTAGCCGAAGGAGAAGCGAGCCACATACCATAAGCTTTACTTGTATCTGACTTTATGTAAATACTATTAAAGTCATCTTGCACTAAGCCGCTTTGAGATGTGCTCCATGAGCCTCCATTCCATCTTACATTGTAACCGTATGAATCTACATTTCCACATTCTAAGTATTTACTTGGGTGTGTATCTTTATATGATGCGCAGTACATCTCTATCGTTGGTCCTCCCATTGCATATTCTGCATCCTCTCCTGCGTAATATCCACTCCATACATTTGTATCCATCATGTATGCTACTGCTCGTATATTAGTGTTTGTACTTGTTCCGTATGAGCCTAAGAACTGGCTTAACCATTTTGAGCCCTTACCATTACTACTTATCCAACTTGCTCCGCTGTAATCTCTATATACATTATCAAAACTTAGTCTATATGTGTCATTTTCATTTATCTTACTTCCGCTTTGTCCATTTGGTGCATTTTCTCCTGCTATATAGTCATCTGCTATTAAATATATATTGCTCTCATCCGCATAGAATATTCTCCATTTATCTACTCCTGCATGTGGTGCTTCATATCCTTTTAACTCCATTCCGTAATATGATTGTGGTGATTTAGCTATATCTGCTGAACTTACTAGTTAATGTACGATTTGATATGTTCCATCACTTACTTTTTCTAATTGTACATCTGATTTTAGACAAATAATAGGTCGGATTCCAGCTTCCCCATTTTCACAATCTCCTACAAAAAGATCTCCATCATCAATATCATTCCTTAAAATTATTAATGTATCTGCTCCATCCAAAGTGCTATTATTTGGTGACGCAATCCATGTATCATCTTCTTTACTTACATCTGACTTTATATAAATCCCATTATACTCGTCCAATGGTAATCCGTCTACATTTTCACTATCTTCATCATTCCAATGTATACTATAACATGCATCTATGGTATATCTTTCACCTTCACATACTATATATCTGTCTGGATGAGTATCTTTATATGAAGCACAAAATAATTCTATTGTAGGTGCTCCAATTGCATACTCTGCATCCGTTCCTGCATAATATTTACTCCAACCTTTAGTTGCGTCTGTATCTAATAGGTATGCTGTTGCACGCATTCCATATGATGTATCTACAGTGTAAATACTCAAAATTTGTTCCAACCACTTAGTTGCTTTGCTATGATTACGTATGTCTTGTAGTCCTCCCGAGTATTTAGTAAACACATCTTCAAATCCTATAGAATATGGGTATATATACGTAATTCCACCTATATATGGAGCCTTATCTTTCTCTATAAAATCATCTGCTATTAAGTATATATTAATCTCATCTGCATAATATATCCTCCATTTATCTACTCCTTCATGCGGTGCTTCGTAGTTTATTACCTCTGCTCCATAAAATTCTAATGGTTTTGTTGCTATTTCTCCTGCATCTACTGTTGGTTTCTTTATTGTACTTATACTCTTCGTCGCACTTCCTACATTGCCTGCTTTATCATATGCCTCTACTTTTATACTATAGCTTGTTTCCGGCGTTAGTCCTGTAAATGTATATGTTTTGTTTGCTGTTGTTGCTTTTAAACTGTTGTTTAAATAATATTTGTATGTGTT
>CALXND010000045.1 GCA_944389655.1 uncultured Clostridia bacterium
CCATTGTATAATCTTCCCCAGATGGTTTCTTTTACTGCTAAATCCATATCTCCATCTTCTAAGAAAATGAATGCATCATTTCCACCTAGCTCTAGCATTACATGTGTTAAGTTTTTAGAACATGTTCCCATTGTTTCAATACCAGCTGCTGTTCCACCTGTTAGAGATACTAAATGTACTCCTGGATGACGAGCTAATGCTTGTCCTGCTTTTGGTCCATCACCTGTTAATATTTGAATACATCCTGCTGGAACTCCAGCTTCTATCATTAATTTTACATATTCGATTAATGTTAATGGGTTGTAGTTTGATGGTTTTACAATTATACTATTTCCCATAAGTAGTGCTGGTGGCACTTTTTGACAGAATAAGTCACTTGGGAAGTTAAATGGTATGATTGCTGCAACAACTCCTATTGGATATCTTTTTGTTATTTGCATTGTTTTTTCTTGACCAGCTTCTTGTCCCGCTGGAATACTTTCGCCATATAAGTGTTTTGCTCTTTCTATAAATGCTCTAACACCTATTCTAACATTTGCAATTTCCCCTCTAGCCTCTTTGATAGGTTTTCCTGTTTCTGCTGTTAAAAGCTGTGCTAGTCTTTCTTTATTTTCTTCTACTAAATCTACAAATTTATATAACTTATCAGCTCTTTCATGAATTGGCACTTCTGCCCATTTCTTTTGCTCTACCATGGCAACTTTTACAGCTTCATCTACATCTTCCTCTGTAACATTTGGAACTGTATCTATAAGCTCACTAGTTGCTGGGTTTACAACTTCTATTTTATCTCCATTAGAAGCTTCTTTCCATTCATATCCTATTAAATTTTTCACGCTAGTTTCCCTCCTTTTTTTATCATCATTTTGCTTAGAATTTAATGTCATATTCCAGCTGTTTATTTTATTGTTTAATTCTTGTAATTCTAAATTTTGTGTGTAAGCCTCTTCGTCAGAGTATGCCGACACACTACTATCATTTAAATTGTACTGTGTCATATTCTGACTGTCTACATTCTCAGTAGACGTTTGCATTCATTTTGCAAGTGCTGTGAATGATAGCATTAATCCTCCACAAGTATTTGCTCCATGATCTTTTGAGCCGTATTCACCAAATGTAAATATTGTCATGAAAGGAACATCTCCTGCTTCTTTCTTTAGTAATTTTGCAACTTCATCAATTCTGTCTCCTATACCTAATTTTCTACCACCACAGTGTACTAAAAGGTAAGCTCCAACATCTTGTTTTAAGTTCTTTTTAGCTTCTTTTAGTGCTTTTCCTGTTGATTCGATTAATTCATCAACTGTTGCTTCCATTTGAATAACTGCTGTATTTACTGCTAAATTGTTTCCTATATTCATTGAATAGTCATCATTTCCATTCATTGGATGACGAATTGCTACTAAATCTCCTAATCTATCTTTTACTCCAAGTGGTGCTAATATTGTTTGAGAAAGTAAGTTACCACCTGCTAAATCTTTTAGTTTCTTTCCTGTCCAAGAAGAATATTTCTTCATCGCAGGTTCTCCATCTATTTCAACTAATGTTCTTTTTCCACTTATTTTTGTAATAACACCTGAGTTTGTTGTTTCATGATATGCTCCAGTATATACATTAGCCATTGGCTTATCTGTATAGAAGAATGCTACTGCACATCCATCAGAGAATATAGTGTCATTTGTATAAATGCTCCATTCTCCTGAAACTGTGTTATCAGCTGCACTACCACCAAAGAATGGCACTCTACCTATAACATCTTCTATTCCTTTTAAGTAATCCTCTTCTTCTGCTGGTGAAGCTACCATATAGAAATATGCTGGTGCTACAGTTTGTCCTGCTTTTTCCATTGCTTCTTTTGCAAGCATTCTACCGGTTGCTCTAGCATCTTTTTGCTTTGCTGATCCTGCAACTCCTACTGTTGTATCTGGATCTCCAATTGCCATAATTCCAACAAATCCATTTTCTGATGAAATGTATCCATCTGGAACAATAATTCCTCCACTTGATGTACAACCAATGATTGGTGCTGTACCAAGTTCAGCTTTTGCACCTTCTAGTACCTTTTTAACATCATTATCTGCTGATGTGTATAAAAATGCTACCTTTGTTTGAACTAGATCTACTACAGCCTTTTTTGCTGAGGCTCTTCCTGCTTCATAACTTTCTGCTTCTGTACTCCAACCTATGTTTGTTTTTAACATACAAATTCCTCCTTTGTCTTACAAATAAATTTATATAAATTCATTATACCCAGATTATATACTTAATATAATTTTTTTACAATAATTTTTACAAAAAAGTCACAAAAAAAGTTACAGTATAATGTTTTGGAGCTTTAGACTGAAAAAAGAAGATTAAAACATCGTCCTCTAAGTCCAAAACATTAATGAGCAGCAAAGCAAAATTTGCTTTGCTGCTCTTAGGTTAGCTTTTTTCTTTAGAATTGACATTAATTTCTACATTATCTAAAATAATTGCAGGAACGTATTTTATGTTATTAGCTTTAGCAACAAACAATACATAAAATCCATCTAATGAATAAAGATTCCGATCTAACAACATTGGTACTTGAAATTTATGATACATATCATAGTATGATTTTACCTTTTGAAATTTAGTTTCAGAAATGTTTGCAAAATCAATAGCGGTGTGAATGTCTTTTACAAGTACGGGTGTTATCCAACTATTAGGAATTTCATAAATCCCAATGTTTTTAATTCCCTCTTTAAATACACTTAATTTAGCAAGATACTTAGTTCTTTCTTGTTCAGATAAATCCAAGTAGGTTTTGTATTGCTCAAAAGTCATATATGATTTCTGAGAATTACAATCTTTGCAAGCAGGAATTAAATTCTGTGTAATAGTTGGCCCTCCTGTAGACCTAGGATACATATGATCGAGTGTCATTTCGTTTCGTGCAACTTTCTTTTTGCAATAATAGCAGAAAGTTCTTCCTTTCATAAAATATGTAAGTCCATATACAATGTTTTGAAATGATTTACCATATCTTACGTAAAGGATTCCATCAACTATCCGAAAATCTTTTGTTTTTACATTTTTTGTTGGTAAGATTATATTCATAAGCAAACCCTCCATTATATATAACAACAGTATCTGATAAATATTATATAATAGATTAAGTTTAATATCAATAAAATTTATATATTGAATTTTACTATGGCACTGGCGTATAGATTTAAGCATGAAACTTTTTTAAATGCCAATAATAAAATACACTCATAAAAAAATAACCTTATTCTGATATTCCTATTTTATACTCAATCTGTTCCATATGAGGAAACATCTCTTTTACTCGTTTAAATGTAATCATACTATGACGAGGTTGAGGATTTTTAGGGTTATCTGTTAACAACTTTTGTGTATAACAGTTTTCCGCCGTTTTATAAAGCAAGTATCTGTTACGCACATAAGTAAAATAAATTTGATACCCATCATCCAGATTTTGTTTAAATTCATTAAAAGTATATTTACCATCCATTTTGCTTTATCCTTTCTTTACGCATTGGTTGGGGACGGGCTTGTTTTGCGAAAATACTAATTCGATTTTTAGTAAAATTATATATTTTTTCTTTTTAGTCGGAGTGCTTAAGGTGGGGATCAACAAGTTTACAAACTGGTAATTGCACGTTAGTGGAATTATTACAGTTTGTACGCTGTTGGGGGCGGAGACTAAAAAGAAAAAATATATAAATTTACAATTAAAAAACAATTATACTTGCGCAAAATAAGCCCGTCCCCAACCAGCGCATTATTTTATCATTTCTTCAAATTCTGCTTCTGAAATAACCTGTATTCCAAGGCTTTGTGCCTTTGTAAGTTTACTTCCTGCTGCTTCTCCTGCAAGTACATAGCTTGTCTTTTTTGAGACTGTACCTGAGGTTTTTCCTCCAAATTTTTCTATTATTTCTGATGCCTCATCTCTTGAATATCTTTCTAAAGTTCCAGTTAGTACAAAGGTTTTTCCTGCAAATCTATCGTCTACTCCTTCTGCTACCTCTGCTTCCATATTAACTCCGTATTCTTTTAACTTGTTTATTACATCTATTGTTTGCTCTTCTCTAAAAAAATCATATACACTTTTTGCAATTATTTTTCCAACTTCATCTCTCATATATAAGCTTTCATATGATGCTTCTATCAGCTTGTCCATAGAACCATATGTTTTTGCTAAAACTTTTGCAGTCTTTACTCCTACATATCTTATTCCTAATGCATTTATTAATCTATATAAGTCTCTATGTTTACTAGCCTCTATACTATTTATTAGATTTTGTGCAAATTTTTTTCCGTTTTTCTTTAATGATGCTATGTCTTCTAGTGTTAATTTGTATAAATCTGTTATATTATTTATTAGCCCTCTATTTATTAGTTCTTCGATAATTGCATCTCCAAGTCCTACTATATCCATAGCTTCCCTTGATGCAAAATGAATTATTCCCCTGTATAATTTTGCCGGGCATTCAATACCGTTACAATACCATGCCGCTTCTCCAATTTCCCTTACTGCTTGCGCTCCACAGACTGGACAGGTTTTTGGCATTTCAAATTTCTTTTCTTCTCCTGTTCTTCTTCTCTTTTTTACCTCTACAACTTCTGGAATAACATCTCCTGCTTTTTGAATAACTACTGTATCCCCTATCTTTATATCTTTTTGCCTAATGTAATCCTCGTTGTGAAGCGTTGTTTTTGATATTTTAGAGCCTGCAACAACCACTGGCTCTAAAATTGCCATTGGAGTTATTGCACCTGTTCTTCCTACTTGGCACACTATATCCAAAAGTTTTGTTTCCTTTTTCTCTGGTGGGTATTTGTATGCAACTGCCCACTTTGGAGTTTTGTACGTTGTTCCTATTTTTTCTCTTAATTCAAGGTCATCTACCTTAACAACGGCTCCATCTATTCCAAATGATATTTTTTCTCTATCTTTTCCTATTTTTTCAATTGCTTTTATTGCTTCTTCTATGTTGTTACATAGTATTTTTACTGGATTTACATTAAATCCAAGTTTTTCTAAATATTTTAAGCTTTCATAATGAGATGTAAATTTTATGCTATCTGATTTTTGAACATTAAATATGTATATATCTAATGGTCTTTTAGCTGTAATTTTGCTATCTAATTGTCTTAAAGAGCCTGCTGCTGCATTTCTTGCATTTGCAAACTGCTCCTCTTCGTCCATTAGCCTATCTGCATTTAATTTTTCAAACTCTTCCTTTCCTATAAATACCTCTCCACGAACTGTAATATCTATTGGCTCTTTTAGTTTTTGTGGAATTGTTTTAATTGTCTTTAAATTTTCTGTAACATTTTCTCCAACAACTCCATTTCCTCTTGTTGCGCCTTTTACAAATACACCGTTTTTATACTCCAATGCTGCTGAAAGTCCATCTATTTTAGTTTCTACTACATACTTTAATTCTTTACCGTTTTCTTTTGCTGCTTTTTGCATTCTTTCATCAAATTCTCTAACTTCGTCAAATGAAAATACATCTTGCAAACTTTGAAGTGGTATTTCATGTGTTACTTTTTCAAAACCTTTTTTTATGCTTGCTCCAACTTTTTGAGTTGGTGAATCCTTTCTTATCAATTCTGGATATTCTTTTTCTATTCCTTTTAGTTCTTTCATGAGCATGTCATACTCATAATCGCTTACAACTTGTTTATCATCAAAATACATTTGTGTATAATATTTAAGTAAAGGAACTAATTCCTCTACTCTTTCTTTTGCTTTCTCTAATTCCATTTTTTTTTCCTCTCTTTTATTCTAAAATTCAAGTTATATATGTATTTTCTTATATCTCACCCTTGAATAATTCTTTACAACCTTTTAAATAGTCTATTCCCGAGAATATTGTGGCAATTACAGATATACTTAAGAATACAGTAGAAACTAGGTTTAGTGCAAAAGCTCCTCCGCTTAAGTTTTCACTAAATATTGCACCAAAACTGTTTGCATCTATAAATGCAATTATTATTCCAAGCATTTGAGTACATGTTTTTATTTTTCCCCAAACACTTGCCGCAATTACTTTTCCGTTTTTTTCTACTGATACTAGTCTATATCCAGATACAATAAACTCACGTATTACTACTATTGCTGGAATCCATGCTGGAATTTTACCTACTTCAACTAGTATTAGCATAGATACTATTACTAATATTTTATCTGCAATTGGATCCAAAAACTTACCAAAATTGGTTATTTGATTTCTAGAGCGTGCTATATATCCATCTAATTTATCTGTAATTGATGCTATTATAAATATTAGGTCTATTATTAGGTATGTAACTGGCACTCCCCATAATTCTCCTTGTAAATTTAACAACGGTATTATTAAAATTATTGGCACTAGTATAATTCTAAATAGTGTAAGTTTATTAGCTAAATTCATTTATTTCAAATCCTTCCTAATTACTTTTCTAAATATTTTGTGGATGAACAATAGCAGGCTTTTTAGAATTTTTTTATCTATTTTTAACATTTTAAAGCCCGCGTTATTGTTCACGCGCCAAATTTTACGCAAGTAAAATTTGTGTGCATTTGGCGTAGCCGTTCTAGTATAGGAAAATCTGCGATTTTTCCTATACTAGAACAAAGCGACTTTGGTCTTCCTTTGCTCCTGCTACATATAATTTCTCACAAAAACTCTTTATACATTATATATAAAGTTTTGAAAAAAATAAATAGGAAAATGAAATTTTTTTAGGTTAATCGTAGGAAATGTTACAAATTATGGATTATTATATTTTTGTAAAGCAAAATTAAATATATGAAAAGATTTGTAACATTTCCTACGATTAATCTAAAAATACAATAGCATGAATCTAAACATACTATTGTATTTTTAGTATTTATTTCTTATTCCATTCCTCTTTATTTGTTTGTCTCTCTCTTGCTATTGCTAAAGCATATGCTGGAACATCATCTGTTATAGTTGAACCCGCTGCTATAAATGTTTCATCCCCTAAAGTTACTGGTGCTACCAAATTTGTATTAGAGCCTATAAATGAGTGGTTTCCTATAATTGTTTTACTCTTATGAAGCCCATCATAGTTACAAGTAATTGTTCCGCAACCAATATTACATTTTTCGCCAATCTCGCAATCTCCCATGTATGATAAATGTGGTACTTTAGTGCCTTCTCCTATAATTGCTTTCTTTATTTCAACAAAGCTTCCAACTTTTACTTTATTTGCTAATTTACATTCTTCACGAATATATGCATTTGGTCCAATCTCACAGTCTTCTCCAATTGTAACCCCTGATTTTATTGTAGTATTAGGATGTATTACAGTATCCATTCCGATTTCTACATTATCATAAATGTATGTATTATTTACATCCTCTATAGTAACTCCATTCTTCATGTGTTCTGTATTAATTCTCATTTGTAATACTTTTGTTAACATTTCTAATTGAATCCTATCATTAATTCCAAGTATCTCTGTATTATCTTCTACTATAACAGCTCCGGTTTTTAATCCTTTTCCATTCATCAACCCAATAACATCTGTAATATAGTATTCTCCTTGTGCATTATTTGGTTTTATCTTATCCAAAGCAGTTAGAAGTTCTTCTATATCAAAGCAGTAAATTCCTGCATTTATTTCTTTTATCTCTTTTTGCTCAGGGGTTGTGTCTTTTTCCTCTACAATTGCTTCAATATTTCCACCCTCATCTCTTACGATTCTTCCATAACCGGTAGGATTATCATATATTGCAGTTAAAAGAGTAGCATATTCTTTATTTTCTATACTTTTCTCTATTAGTTTATTTAATGTTTCTGGTCTAATTAGAGGCACATCTCCATTTAATACTAAGACTTTTCCTCTTTTTCCTTCTAAAAACTTTTTAGCTTGCATTACTGCATGGCCAGTTCCTAACATTTCTTCTTGATGAGCATATTGTACACTATCTCCAAGCACTGCCATTACTTCTTCCTTCATATATCCTACAACAGCAACAATATCTTCAACTCCTGCTTTTTTAGCGTTTTCTACTGCTCTTTTTACAATTTCTTTCCCATATATTTTTTGTACTAATTTAGACTTTTTTGATTTCATTCTAGTACCTTTTCCTGCCGCCATAACTATTGCCATAATGTTATTTTCCACAAAAATCACGTCTCCTTTTTAGATTTTCTATATAATATATTATGCCTTCACTTTCTCCTGCGACTCTCATTTTATCACATTTATGATTTTTGTGCAAATTTAATATGTTAAACTTAAAAGTTTCATAAAAATCTTACTTTTCCACTAAATATTTTTTTGCTAACAAAGCGGCTCCTATAATCCCTGGTTCATTTAATATAGTACTATCTATAATAGTATCTCTTGCTAAAGGGTGTACTTCTGCTTTAAAACTATCAATAACATCTTTTAAAAAGTCATCTTTGGATTTAATTACTCCTCCACCTAAAATAATAATATCAGGATTTATAATTGAAGCAATATTTAGCAAAAATACTTTTAAGTTTTTCTTGAACTTTTCAATAATTTCTTTGGCAACTATATTTTCTTTTTTGCTTAATTCAAATATTTCCACTGTATTTTTTATGCTATCATCTATTCTGTCTTGGGCTTGTTTTAGCAATGCTGTACCACTTATTAAAGAATTACATGTATTTTCTCCATCTATTATCATTCTTGCAAAATAGGCTCCTAGATTATTACTTCCATGATATATTTTTTTATCAATTACTATTCCACCACCTAAACCAGTGCTTATAGTTACATAACAAACAATATTTTTGTCCATTCCTTTCCCTTTAATTGCTTCTGCTAGAGCTGCAACTCTAGCATCGTTCTCAAGAAACACTGGCTTGTTAAAATCCTGTTTTACTCTTTGGATTAATGGGAAGTCTTTCAAAATACTCAAATTTGTTGATGTTACCATTTTGTTTATTTTTTTATCCACCGAACCTGGTACTCCAATTCCTATAGCTTCAATTTTCTCATAGTTTGGAACTTTCTTTATTAAATCTTTAATTTTATTATATAGATCTTCTGACGTCACAACATTTTTAAAAGTAGGCTCTTTATATTCAAATACTATATCTTCATATATATCTATTGCACCAATTCTTATATTAGTACCACCTATATCTATTCCTATAAATCTAGGTATAGATTCTACTGTTTTTCCGAACAGCTACATTTTCCTGTATAGAATCACTCATATTTTCCCTCCTATCGCTTCATTTGTAAAGCTTTTTTATACGGTTAAATTTTATCATAGCACTATAAAAAAAGAAAGTGTTTGTTCAAATTTATTGCTAAATGTATTAACTATCTACTGCAAGTTGAGAAATAATCCACTTTACGACTTCTCCTTTTATCATCATATATTCATTTCTATCAAATTGCATATTTGCAATACAATATCTACGATTTGCAATATGAGAACAAAACATGCATTCATGTAAAGAATTAGCATCTTGTATAAATAATGAATTACTAATTTTTGAAGAACATATTACATTATAACTATTAGAGCAATTATTTGAATCATCTACTCTAATGCAATAACTACAATTTGAACTTCTTTGGCATGCCAAAATTTCCATTGTTTCCAACTCTTACAATACATTCTCTATCACTCAATTCTGATAACATCTTTATTCTTATAGATACTCAATTTTTTACTGCCACTTCCATTTGTATATTTTTATCTAAAATCATGGCATCAAGTCTTGAAACTCTAAAAATAAAATAGTTTACAACATTTGAAAATATAGCCTTCTGTAGACCTTCACTAATTTGGTCAAAATATTGACATGCTAAAATTAAAGAAAGATTATATTTTCTAGCCTCAGATAAAAATCTATTTATTATAGGATTTTCCACTACAGCCACTTCATCTATTACCAAAATCAAATGTTCACTAAACCTATGTGATTGGACTAATTGTAAAATTTGCTGCATTGCAAAACCTGCTAATGTTTTTGTTATATTTAAACCTAAAGTCATTTGATTTAATGACAAAATAGTTACAAAATTTTCTTGTATTTCTTGTTCTAGATTTTTTATAGCTCCATTATTATCTATTGCAGGCAAAAGTTGAAATTCATCTATGAAAGAAATTATTGGCGATATTGCTTCTTGATAAGATTTCGTTTTTAATTCATTAAAATCTGTTTGTTAATTTGACTTAATGATAAATTTTTAATCATTGAACTTATTAGTTTAGACTTTCCTGTACCACTAGCTCCAATCACAATGGAATGTTTTATAAAATCATAGTTTCTATAACTTAGATATAATTCTTCTTGTAAATATGGGAAAACATTTGCTTTTAATATTGCATTTTCTTTACTACTACTTAAAATATTAATAACTTTCTTAGTATCTAAATATTTAGCTTCACTTTTTTGATAAAAAAACCTTATATGTGTCCATATATCTATTCTAACACCATGTTGCTTTTGTTTCCTTTATTCCTTTTACTTCAGTAACTGGTTTGATTTCTTTTTTATCATCCATATTTTTTTACCTCCTTCTAATAATAGGAGTTTCAATTTAAAGTACCGATGTCGCATTTTTTATAAATTTTTTCTATTTTTCGTTAAAGTTTTATAAATTATATATTTAATTTCTTGCATCAAATCCTCATCAAGATCAAACACAAACTTAAAGTTCACATAAAAGCCCACATAACAAAAAAGAGCAATAATATACAAAAATATTATCACTCTTGAATCGAGCTATATGAAGTTCTTCATATATAGTTAGGTCTATTACCTACTTTTTTTCGCTATTTTTGTCTGTTTTCACTTCTTCAGATTGTGTTTCTTTATTTGTATTCTCTGTATTTGTCTCTTCTTTATTTTCAGACTTTTTATTTATATCTTCGTGACTTACATTCTCGTTATTTTTGATTTCCTTTTTCTTTTGTTTTTCTTCTTATAAAAATTAAAAAAGCACCATTTTGTGATGCTTATTTTTTCAAGTATTCTTTTATGAATTTTTTATCTGCTTGTGTTAATTGTTCTTTTATATAGATTAAATTAATTTTAGATTTAGGTAA
>CALXND010000046.1 GCA_944389655.1 uncultured Clostridia bacterium
TTATTTACTACATCATGTGATGTACAGCCTTTTTCTTTATTTATTAAAATGACTCCGTCCATTATTTGTTTCTCCTTTTTATATCTCTAACATATCACCATCATTCGGAAATTCAATATTATTAATTCCTTCTACATTATAGTCTGCTCTATGTATCGCATAAAATTTACATTTGGGATATTTTTTGTATAATTCCTTATAATCTTCTAAGCCCATATGCACATCTGTTGTTTTTAATCCTGTCACATCTGAATACATATAATTTGACTTTTCACACATTTTATAATAATTATCACAAAAGCCTGTGTCACATGCATATGATAATACTTTTTGCTCTTTCTCTAATATATACCCATTTACTGGTGTACACTCTCCATACTTTAAAGATAAAGCTGTTATTTTAAATTTTTCTGTACAGTATGTTTGTTCATTTAACAACTCTATAAATTCAATATTGTATTTTTCTTCTATATTATCATATTTGTGTTCATTCCCATCAGCATGAGTAAAATTCATTAATTCTACTGTTTTTCTTCTTATTCCTTTTGGTCCTATAATAATAAGTTTATTTTCTGTTTCTTTTCTTATTTTTCTTCCAATTAGCAAATTAGGTATATCCAAAAAATGATCCGCATGAAAATGTGATATTACTAAATAGTTAATTTGTTTAGTATATATCCTTAATCTTTCTATTTGTTTCACTGTTCCCATTCCGATATCAAATAATATATCGTCTATTAATACACTGGTATTGCATCTTGTTGTGCATCCCATTGTTCCAGTACCTATAAAGGTTATTTTCATTTATTATTCGCTCCTTTTATATATACTTTATTTTATTATTTCTTCAATATATCGTTCTGTCGACATAATTATTATATAAATTAATTATAATTATGTCAATGTTTATAATTGATTTTATTGTTTTCGTTCATTTTAGATTTAAGAATAATAGACCTTATTTACTGCTAAAAACCAAGTATAAAATTCCTAAATTCTATACTTGGTTTTCATCTTGTAGACTACTTAATTTTCAAAACTCAAATTACTTTTATGCTTTAAATTACTGCTTTTAAATGTCTTAAAATCTTTTCTTTTGCTTGCTCTATAGTACATTGCATGCTTGCTCCTGCTGCATGTACATGTCCTCCACCACCTAAAAGTAAGCAAACATCGGATACATTAACGTATTCATTAGACCTAACAGATATTTTACATCCATTTTCAGTTTCACGTATAAATATAGAAACCTCAACTCCTTCTATATTTCTTCCTAAACTTACTATTCCATCATAGTCTCCTTGCTCTGCATTTACGCTTTCAAGTTCTTGTTTAGTTATATATGTGTATGCTATTTTTCCATTTTCAAAAAATTCTAATCTATTTGCAGCAATTTTTGTAAGCTCAAAATTTGCCATTGTTCTAGTTTGCATTACCCTTTTATATATTTTACTTATATCAATTCCCTTGTCTAACAAATCTGCAACAATTTCAAATGTTTCTGAAGTTACACCACTATAGCCAAATCCCCCTGTATCTGTAATAATTCCAGTTAATGCACATGTGCCAATTTCTTTTGTAATATCTATATTAAAATAATCTAAAACTACCATAAGAACTTGGCTACAAGCAGGTGCATTTGGATTTACATAATTAAAGTCTCCAAACATTGTATTTGTGCTGTGGTGGTCTATACTTATTTTTACTTTTGCATCTTCAAAATAGCTTGCAAATCCATTAAGCATTTTTATTGTTGCACAATCTACTGCTATTGCTAAATCGTATTTTTCTATATTTGACTCTTTTTTTATTTCACTAGTTCCTGGTAAAAATCCAAAATTTCTTGGATATGCTGGAATTATTATATCTGGATTTTTTCCCATTTGCTTAAGTGAATGATATAAAGCAAGTCCTGTTCCAATTGCATCTCCATCTGGATTTTCATGAGTTAATATTACAATGGATTCAGCTTTGTTTATTTCATCTAAAATATTATCTAATGTGGTCATTTACATTTCCCCTATCTTTTCTTTATGTTATTTAAACATAAATTTCTATTTTTCTTCGTTATTATCTTTATTTACATTTAGTTCTTTTAAAATAGAATCTATTTTTGCACCATATTCCATTGAATCGTCAATCTCGAAAATTAGTTCTGGAGTAATCCTTAAATTAACTGTTTTTGCAAGTCTTGACCTTATAAAGCCAGATGATTCTTGCAATCCTTCTATAGTTTTCTTTAAATTTTTTGAATTTAAAATACTTACATAAACTTTTGCATATTTAAAGTCTGGGGTTATTTTTACTTTTGTTACACTTATCATTCCTGTAACATTTGGATTTTTAAGCTCGTAGTTAAGTACTTGACTTAATTCTTTTTTTAACTCTTCATTTACTCTATTAAGTCTAGCCTCATTTTTTGGCATTTGTACCATCCTCCTTCTTTAGGATTTTTACTAATTGTATTTCTTATTGGTTTTGAAAAGATTAGTTTGTTTCCTTATTAGTTATTGCAATTTTTACAACTCTATACTTGATGCTTATGTAGTATATGTTTAAATTTTTATTGGAGTGCTTAAGGTGGGGACCGACAAGTTTACAAACTGTCATGCGAAATGAAATGAGCATATACAGTTTGTACGCAGTTGGGGGACGGAAATAAAAATTTAAAACATATACTACATAAGCTTATTTCTTTAGAATAGAATCAGTAACAACGTCAAAACCAATTATCTTCCTTTTTTATTGGTTTTAAAAAGAATTTCATTTTGGCTAGGCGCATGAACTTTAAATTCATGAGGCGTACTCCTTGTACGTTGATTGAATTTAAAGTGAAATGAAACAACGCCAAAATAAATCATCTTCTCTTTTTTATTGGCTTTGAAAAGAATTGCGTTTTGGCTAGGCACGCAAATTTAAAATTTACGAGGCGTACTTGTTGTACGTTGAGTAATATTTTAAATTTGCAGTAACAACGCCAAAACCAATTATCTTCAAAAGCCCCTATCTTTTTACCTCTTCCATAACATAAACCTCAATCACATCGCCCTCTTTAATGTCATTATACTTTTCTATTTGTATACCACATTCAAAGCCTTTTGTTACTTCCTTTACATCATCTTTGAAACGTTTTAGTGAAGCAAGTTTTCCTTCATGGATTACAACATTGTCACGTATTACACGAACTCCTGCATTTCTTTCAACTCTACCATCTAATACATATGCTCCTGCAATTGTTCCTACACTTGACACTTTAAATGTTTGTCTTACTTCTACGTTTCCAATAACTTTTTCTTCGTATACTGGTGCTAGCATTCCTTTCATTGCTGCTTCTACATCTTCTATTGCATTATATATAACTGAATATTGTTTTATTTCTACTCCATCTCTTTCTGCCATGTCTTTTGCTGTAGTTACAGGACGTACGTTAAATGCTATAATTATTGCTTTTGCGGCTTTTGCAAGTTGTACATCAGATTCTGTTACAGCTCCAACTGCTGAGTGTATAACTCTTACTTTTACTTCGTCATTAGATAATTTTTCTAACGATTGTTTTAATGCTTGAACTGTTCCTTGTACATCTGCTTTTACTATTATGTCTAGTCCTTTTAGGTTTTCGCTTTCCATTTTTTCAAATAGATTACTTAATGTTACTTTGCTTTGCTCTGCAAGTTCCTTTTCTCTTTCTTGACGTTTTCTTCTTTCTATTAAATGTTTTGCCATTTTTTCGTCTTTTACTTCATAGAAAACATCTCCTGCTTCTGGAACATTTGTTAATCCCATTACTTCTACTGGCGTAGATGGTCCAGCTTTTTTTATTTTTTGACCTTTGTCATTTTTCATTGCTCTTATTCTTCCTATTGATGTTCCAACAACAATTGTATCCCCAACATCTAGAGTTCCTCTTTGAACTAAAATTGATGCTATTGGACCTTTAGATTTATCTAGTCTTGCTTCTATAACTGTTCCTTTAGCTTGTTTATTAGGATTTGCTTTTAGTTCTTTCATATCTGCTACTAATAATACCATTTCCAATAAGTTTTCTATGTTTATATGCTTTTTAGCAGATATTGGAACAAATATTGTATCTCCTCCCCATTCTTCTGGAACTAGCTCATATTCCATTAATTCTTGTTTGATTTTATCTACATTTGCACCTGGTAAATCTATTTTGTTAACAGCTACTATAATTGGTATTTCTGCTGCTTTTGCGTGATTTATAGCTTCTATTGTTTGTGGCATTACACCATCATCTGCTGCAACTACAAGTATAGCTATATCTGTAATTTGTGCTCCTCTAGCACGCATGCTTGTAAATGCTTCATGTCCTGGTGTATCTAAAAATGTAATTTCTCTTCCATTTACGTTTACTTTATATGCACCTATATGTTGGGTAATTCCTCCTGCTTCTCCTTCTATTACGTTTGTACTTCTTATTGCATCTAGTAGTGATGTCTTTCCATGATCTACGTGTCCCATTACTACTACTACTGGTGGTCTTGGTTCTAGCTCATCTGGTGAATCCTCTGTATCATCAAATAGAATATCTTCTTCTTTAACTTCTGCCTTCATGTTTGCAGCAATTCCAAATTCACTTGCTACCAAATAAGCTGTGTCAAAGTCTATTGTGTTATTAATTGTTGCCATTATGCCTAATGTAAATAATTTCTTAATTACTTCTGCTGTTGTCTTTTTCATCTCTTGAGCTAAATCTTTTACTGTAATGTTTTCTGGAATTGTAATTTCTTTAAGTTCAAATATTTTTTGTTTATTTCTCTCTTCGCTTCCTTTTTGAGCTTTTTTCTTATTACGCTTTCCTCTAGCAGTTGTTAAATCGTAATATTCAAGCATTCCACCGTCTTGTTCTGAAAACATATTTGATAAACTATCTACTTGTTTTAAATCTTTTAGTTTGCCACTGTCAAATTCTTCAAATTGACTATTTCTTCTTGATTTATTATTCTTTTTATTTTGCCTATTTTCATCATATTTATTATTTGCTTTTTGCTTATCAATAGCTCTAGTGCTATAGTCTCTTTGATTTTCTTTTTCTGGTATTTCTGATGTCATGATATTTTTTATGTTTTTATCTATACCTTTTTCATCAAGTGGTTTTTTTCCAAATTTATTTTGATTATTTCTAAATGTACCTTGATTATTTCTGTAATTATTTTTGTCTCCATTATTTCTACGTTCAAAGTTTCCATTATTTCTATCATTGTTGTTTCTATGACCAAAGTTTTTTTCTTGATTTTGATTATTTCTATATCCAAAATTTCTTTCCTGATTTCTATTACCAAAATTTTTATCGCTATTCTTTAATTCGTTTGATTTACTATTCTTAAATCCTTCATTTCTATATACATTCTTATCTGTGTCTTTATTTGGTATAGTATGAATTGGTTCTTCGGTTTTTAAGTTATTATCCTCTTTTACTATTTCTTTTTGTTCTAACATATTTGCTTCTACTTTCTTTTCCTCAACTTTCACTTGCTCTTTTTTAGTCTCTTCTTTTACTTCCTTTTTTTCTTCTTTTGGTTTTAGTCCAAATAGTTCACTTACAGTAAGTGGTTTTGTTTGTTTATTTCTATAAACAATATTAAAATCTTTTTTGCTCTTTCTTTCAACAAATCCTACTTCATTTTCTTTTTCCTGTTTTCTTTTGCCTTTTTCCATGTCATCTTCTTCGGAAATTATAACTTCCCTTCTTATAATTACAGGAGTTTCATTCTTTTTTAAGTTTGAAGAAGTAGTTGATTTTTTCATTTCTTTTGGTTTAGATTTATCTTCTTTTTTTATACTATTTTTTATCTTTTCTGCCTGTTTTTCATCCACTGCACTTAAATGACTAGTCACATCAATTCCTAAATCATTTGCTATTTTTAGTATTTCTTTACTTGACATTCCTACTTCTTTTGCTATTTCATGTATTTTTTTACCCAATAGCTTCACCCCCGTTAATTATTTTTTTTATTTCATTTGAAAAGTTTGCATCCTTTAGTCCAATAACTGCCTTGTTATCCTTACCTATCGCCTGGCTAAGTTCTTCTATACTAAGTTCTTCTATTATTGGTATTTTTTTGCTATTACATACATCTATAAAATTTGTTTTTGTTCTTTCTGCTGCATCCTTTGCAACTATCAATAGTTTTATTTTATTTTTATTTATTGCCTGCAAGCAAGCTTCTGTTCCAAAAACGATTTTCCCTGCACGCGTGGCCAATCCCAATAATCCACATATTCTATTATTCTTTGTCAATAATTACACCTCTTAAATTCTCGTAAATTTCGTTTGAGATTTGCATTCCCAATGCTCGTTCTAGTCTTTTAGTTTTTATTGCCTTTTCTAAGCATTCTATATTATTGCATATGTATGCTCCTCTTCCTTGTGCTTTTCCTGTTTTATCTATACTTATTATACCTTCTTTATTTTTTACTATTCTTATTAATTCTTTTTTATCCTTTTGACAATTACACCCCATACAGGTTCTTTGTGGTATGTTTTTCAAATTTATAATTCTCCTTTTTTATTCTATTTCTGCTTGCCCTATTTTATTCTCCTGTTTGTGTATCTTCTGACATTTCTTGCTTATTTTCTTCTTGTTCTTCGTTTAGTTTTGCAAGCATTTCTCTAAATTGAGATTCGCTTTTTATGTCTATTTTCCAGTTTGTAAGTCTTGCTGCTAATCTAGCATTTTGTCCAGCTTTTCCAATTGCTAATGATAATTGGTCATCCCTAACTATAACTTGTGCAAATTTTTCCTCTGGTTTTACATCTACTGCCATTACTTCTGCTGGAAGCAATGCTGCTGAAATATATACTGCTGGATCTTCTGACCACTCTATTACATCTATTTTTTCTCCATTAAGCTCGTTTATTATGTTTTGGATACGAATTCCTTTTTGTCCTACGCATGAACCTACTGGATCTATATTCTCATTTGGTGAATATACTGCAACTTTACATCTACTTCCAGGATCTCTTGATACCCCTTTTATTTCTATAACTCCTTCATATATTTCTGGTATTTCTAGTTCAAATAGTTTTCTTACAAAGTCTACATGTGCTCTTGATACAATAACTTGTGGAGCTCCTTTTGCACCTCTTTCTACATCTAATATATATGCTCTTATTTTGTCGTTTACTTTGTATTTTTCTGTTGGAATTTGTTCTTTTACTGGCATTACTCCTTCAAGTCTTCCTAAATCCATTACTACAATTCCACCATCTGCTTTTTGTACTATTCCTGAAACTATTTCGCCTTTTCTTTCATTGAACTCATCAAACAAAAAGTTTCTTGTAGCCTCTCTAATTTTTTGAACAATTACTTGTTTTGCTGTTTGTGCTGCAATTCTTCCAAAGTTTTTTGGAACTTGCTCTATTTCTGCCTTATCTCCAACTTCTAATCTTTTATTTATTTTTCTTGCGTCTTCTAAACTAATTTGTAATTTTGAGTTTTCAACATCTTCTGGCTTTTCTACAACATCCTTTTCTGCATAAACATGTATTTCTCCAGTCTCTCTATCCATTGTTATTCTTACATTTTCAGCAGAATCAAAATTTCTCTTATATGCTGTAACTAGTGCTGTTTCTATTGCTTCTAATAAGTAGTCCTTATTAATACCATTTTCCTTTTCTAGATCGTTCATTGCTACAATTAATTCGTTGCTATCTATTGCTTGATTATTTGTTTTAGATGTTTTCTTCATTTTTTATTTCCTCCCTTTGCCCTTTTATATGTTAAAATATTTAGGGCTTTTATTCTTAAAAATTATCTTCTTTTATGCTATTCCAGTCATAAACAGTCTTGATTTGTGAAATATTCTTTCTATCTAGTTTAATAGTTTCTTTATCTTGCGTAATCTCTATTTGTTCTACATTAAAATTTTTTAAAATTCCTATAATTTCTTTGATCTTTTTCCCACTAATTTCTATTGGTTTAAATAGATTTACTTGTATTTCTTTTTCAATATTTTGTTTTAGGTGCTCATCCTTTCTTAATATCTTTTCTAATCCTGTTGATGAGACCTCTAAAAAATATTGTTCTTTAATATAGTCCGCTGTATCTAAAATGTCATTTATTCCATCGTTAACCTTTTCACAATCGTTCAAATCTATTGAACCATTTGGCTTTTCTATAAATACTCGTAAAAAGTAATTTGGACCTTCTTTAACATATTGTACATCATATAAATTATATCCTAAATTTTCGATAGGTTTTTTTATCAAATTTTCTACCTTTTCTTCTATATTTGCCATATTTTCTCCTTTTTTGTTTTTACGTATAGAAGAGTGGAATTTGCTTCCACTCTTCTTTTCTCTTTATGTCTTATTTATTATACCTCATTTTTTTAGTAATTGCAAGGTTTTTTGTAAATTTTTTCCTAAATTTCTCCCAAATATTTAGTTCCTACCATTTTGTCTGGCAAATACTGTTGTTCTACATAGTGTCCTGGATAATCATGAGGATACTTATATCCTTCGTGATATCCAAACTCACTCATTCCTTCTGCTGGTGCATTTCTAATATGCATTGGTATTTCTCCTGTATCTTTTGTTTTTACATCCTCTAGTGCCTTGTTTATAGCCATATACGATGCATTGGATTTTTTTGCTCTCGCCACATACAATGCTGCTTCCGAAAGTATTATTCTTGCTTCGGGCATTCCTACCATATTTACAGCTTGCATTGCTGATGTTGCTACTACTAATGCATTTGGATCTGCAAGTCCTACATCTTCCGAAGATGCTATTACTATTCTTCTTGCTAAAAACATTGGTTCTTCTCCTCCATCAATTGCTCTAGCTAAATAAAATACTGTTGCATCTGGGTCGCTTCCTCTCATAGATTTAATAAATGCACTTATATTATCATAATGACTATCTCCATTTTTATCAAATACTGCTTTTCTCCTTTGTATACAATCTGCTGCTATTTCGTTTGTTATATGTATGAAACCATCACTATCCATATTTGTGGTAAGTACTGCTATTTCTAATCCATTTAATGCTGTTCTTACATCTCCATTTGAAACTTCTGCAATTTTCCTTAAAGTTTCGTCCTCTATTTTTATGTTATAACTTGCTAATCCTTCCTCTGAAACCAATGATTTTTTTAGTATTTTATATATATCATCCTCTGTAAGAGGATTTAGTTTACAAACCATAGATCTTGATATTAAAGCTTTATTTACTTCAAAATATGGGTTTTCTGTTGTAGCACCAATTAGAATTACAGTACCATTTTCTACATATGGCAAAAGTGCATCTTGTTGTAATTTGTTAAATCTATGAATTTCGTCTATGAATAATATACATTTTCCACTTGGGTTTAATAATAAATTGCTTGCTTCTTCAATAGCTTTTTTTATGTCTCCAATCCCTGATGTAACTGCATTTATTCTTGTAAATTTATACTTTGTTGTATTACTTATTACTCTAGCTAGCGATGTTTTTCCACACCCTGGTGGCCCCCATAGAATTATACTTGATAATCTATCTGCTTTTATTGTTCTATAAAGAATTTTATCTTTACCTAATATATGTTCCTGACCAACATAATCTTCTAATGTTTTTGGCCTCATTCTATAAGCCAATGGTTGATTTAAATCCATTTCTATTATCATTCCTTTTTTCTAGATTTATTATTTTTTCTACTTATAGTAATATATTTTTTAATTTTTATTGTAGTGCTTAAGGTTAAAGCAACAAGTTCGTAAACTGTTATGCAAAGTGGGATGAACATTTATACTTTGTACGATGTTAGAGTTGAAAATAAAAATTTAAAAATATATTATCTGAATCCATGTATTATCTACATTCCTAGATATTTTAGTGCTTGTTTTATTATTTCTTCCACAGATAATGAGTTAGTATCTATATTGGCTATAACCGTTTCTATGTCTTTTCTTGCATATCCTAAAACTTGAAGTGCTTCTACTGCGTCCTTTGTTTTATCATTTTTCGCTATTACTTTAGTAGGTATTGATTGTATTTCTATTGCATCTTGTGTTTTCATTTTATCTTTTAATTCTAGAATCATTCGTTGTGCAGACTTTGCTCCTATTCCAGGTAAGCTCTTTAGTGTTGCTATATCATCAGAAATTATAGCTAGTGCAAAGCTCGATGGTGAAATATTTGAAAGTATTGTTAATGCAGATTTTGCTCCAACTCCACTTACTCCTAATAGCTGTTCAAACATTTTTAGTTCCTCATTTGTGCAAAACCCATATAAGCTCACATCATCTTCTCTTACTCTCATATATGTATATATTTTCACATCATTTCCTATTTCGCCGACTCTATCTATAGATGTTATAGACATAAATATTTTATATCCTATTCCTCCAACATCTACTACTATATTATCTATATTTTTCGAGTCTAATTTGCCTTTTATATATGATATCATTTGCTTTCTTCCTTTCTTTTTTGCTTTATGTATTTTATCATATTTTTGAGAAAAAGCAAGTACAAATTACAAATTTTTGTTTGTAGTTTTGTGCTATAAATTTACATCTTAAAAAAGTATATTTTTAATTGACTATCACTATTTATTATGATATACTTTTATCATTAATTAATATAGATTGGAGGTGTTAATATGAGTACTAACGAGTTTAAGCAAATTATGGAACAGTTAAAGCTACAGAATGAAAAACTTGATAATCATACTGCTATTCTTAATGAGCATAGCCAAATACTTAATGAACATAGTAAAATACTTGATGAGCATAGCCAAAAGCTTGATGAGCATAGTAAAATACTCGCTGAGCATAGTAAAAAGCTTAATGAGAACAGCAAAAAGCTTGATGAACATAGTAAAATACTCGCTGAGCATAGTAAAAAGCTTGATGAGAACAGCAAAAAGCTTGATGAGAACAGCAAAAAGCTTGATGAGCATAGTAAAATACTCGCTGAGCATAGTAAAAAGCTTGATGAGAATAGCAAAAAGCTTGACAAACATGATAAAAAATTAGATGAGCATGATGATAAAGTGAATGGCCTTACAGAAGTTCTTAATGAATTATT
>CALXND010000047.1 GCA_944389655.1 uncultured Clostridia bacterium
TGGTAGTTTTACTACCGCTTTATTGGTTTCTCAAAGTTTATTGTTTACTTTTCAATGTGCTTTTTATTTCTCTCAATTCCAATCACATGGAACGAATTTTATTATACTATATTTAAAGAAATATGTCAATAGATTTTTTTGATTTTTTTACTTTTTTATTTGTCGTTTTATTTATAAAAAAGTGCAAAATAATAAACTAGTATTGGTGCCTTTTCTTATTATTTTTTTGCTGAAACTTTACTAATTTATAATCTATTTTTCATATGTTCCTCAGTACATTTAATATATTACCACAGCCGCATTACAATGTCAATAGTTTTTTTGAATTTTTTTGTACTTTTTTGTCGTTTTTTTGCATTCTTCTTTATATATCTACCAAAATCACATCTTCACCAATGCATTTTATATTTTGCCACTGTATTATTAATTCATTTCCACCAGTAAACATCCCTATAAATTTATTATTCCCTGGCACTATTATAGATGTTATTGTACCAGTTTCTAGGTCTGCACATACATCTTGAACATATCCTAGTTTTTTTCCATCATTTATGTTTATCACTTCTTTATGCTTAAAGTCCATCCCCTTCTGTCCCATTATTTACCTCCATTTACTAATCTATTATTATATATATGTTCACATTCAAAATTATTTGATAACTTACTTTAGAAAATTTTTAAAATAATTGTATTTTTTAATTCAATCCTCTTGTAACTATTTTGAGCAAATGGGGTCTGACCCCATTTGCTCATTTATACAATCTCTTTATGTGGCTTATAGCATTTTTTTCTAGTCTAGAGACTTGTGCTTGAGAGATGCCAATTTCGTCTGCGACTTCTATTTGCGTCCTTCCCTCAAAAAATCTTTTGTTTATAATCATTTTTTCTTTTTCGCTTAATTTTTTCATTGCTTCTATAATAGTTATGGTTTCTGCCCAGAAATTATCGCTATTTTTTTTATCACTTATTTGGTCTTCGATGTTTATATTATCTACATTACTACCGTTTACCGGTTCCTGTAATGACACTGGGACTTGGATAGCATCTATGCTCATTATTATATCTTCTTTTGATACTCCCAAAATTTGTGCAAGTTCTTCTACTGTTGGTTCTTTATTATTTTCTTTTATATATTTATCTTTTTCCATTGCTATTTTATATGATAGTTCTCTTATTGATCTGCTTACTCTTATTGAGTTATTATCTCTTAAATATCTTTTCACTTCACCTAAAATCATTGGTACCGCATACGTAGAGAATTGAACATTTTGCTCTATTTCAAAATTATCTATAGCTTTTATTAAACCAATGCAGCCAATTTGAAATAAGTCATCTGCATTTTCTCCTTTATTGAAAAAGCGCCTTATTACACTAAGTACTAATCTTAAGTTTCCATTTATAAATTTAGTTCTTGCTTCTTTATCTCCTTGTTTTATTTTCTTTAATAGTTCTGCTTTTTCATCTGACGAAAGTAATGGTAATTTTGATGTATCAACTCCACATAACTGTACCTTATTAATCATAAAAACTCCTTTGGAAAATAACTTTTATTTTAATTATTTCCCAAAGGACTTTTATGTATTCATTTTTCCGTCGACAAATTATGCGTTTTATTTATAATAATAATTTGTTTTATCCAGTTTTGCTCATTATTTCTTTTTTCATTTTACTAATAATCTTTTTTTCTAATCTTGAAATATAGCTTTGCGATATTCCTAGCATATCCGCCACTTCTTTTTGTGTTTTTTCATTTCCACTAATAAATCCAAATCTTAGTTCCATTATATTTCTTTCTCGATTACTTAATTTTTTTATTGAAGCTCGTAAAAGCTTTTTATCTACCTCATCCTCTATTCGTCTTGACGTAACATCTGGGTCTGTTCCTAAGATATCGGAAAGCAATAGCTCATTTCCGTCGCCATCCTGATTAAGTGGTTCATCTATAGATATTTCCCCTTTTATCTTGTTGCTTCTTCTTAAATACATTAGTATTTCATTTTCTATGCATCTAGATGCATATGTGGCAAGTTTTATATTTTTATCTGTATTAAAAGTGTTTATTGCTTTCATAAGTCCTATCGTTCCTATTGATATTAGGTCTTCTATACCTACTCCAGTATTTTCAAATTTTTTAGAAATATATACAACTAGTCTTAAGTTATGCTCTACTAGTATTTTTCTAACACTTTCGTCTCCTTTAGATAATTTATCTAAAACTGCTTGTTCTTCCTCTTGTGTTAGAGGTGGTGGAAGTGTTTGGCTTCCTCCAATATAGTATATTGGAAGGTGCTCAATTTCGCTATCTCCAATATATTTTATGTATAATGTATTTATACTATTTTTTAACATCTGTAAAATATTCATTTATACTCACATCCTTTTCTAAGGAATAAATTTATTTGAAGAAACATTAACTTTTAAGTCAATAACATGTTTGAACTTTGTTAAGCTTACGCCTTATAGCAAAAATTATAACATTATCCAAACATTATATAACATATTTAAACTTTTTAAAGCTTGCTCCTGCCAAGTCCATCAAGTTTAAAATATTGTTTTCACAAGCAAATTTAATTGTTTTTCAAACTTTTTAAATTCCTATTTTATAGCGCTTTTGTCTTAAGTTTTCTTCTTATTATTTTATTGGTTTGGATATTTCTAATAACTAATTTTTTCTTTGTCTTCAATTACATCTAGCATTTCTGGTCCTATTAGTCCAAAATATCTATTTTGCTTACTCATTTTTTTATCATACGGGCATATAATAGCATTTTGATTGATTATTTCTTCAATATCATTTGTAATTTTTACTTTATCTGCTTTAATTCCCACCATTATACCGTTTTGTTTTCCTATTGAGCTAAAAGGTATTATTCTTAATCTTTTTTGATATTTTTCATTTCGTTTTACATCACCTCCTAATATTTTTTCTGTTTCCTCCAATACTTCTTCTGGTATAATTTCTTTAAGGGTATTTTTTTCTACTACAAGTACTGGACTATTTGAAATTGGATCTTTAAGCATGTTTCCTGTGTCTAACAATAATCGTGTTTTTAATGTTTTATCTTCGATACTAATTTCTACTTCATATATAATCTGATTTTTTATAATTTTATTTTTTACTACTTTAAATGCTATGTATGTTATAACAAATCCAACAATTCCACCTAGTAATGCAATTTTTAGTGGATAGGTTCCTATGTACACTCCATTTTTTATAAATATATCTTGTGGCCTAACAATGTATAGGAGTGCAAATGCACACCCTCCTAATGCAAATGACACTAGGTAAAATACTATGAGCTCCTTTAAAAGTCCTTTAAAATTTTTAGGATAGAATGCTATATATACCATTACAATTGATAATATAACTTTAACAATAAAATTAGCATAAAGTGGGACTATTTCTGCATAAGCAAGCACTGCATATACTGCTCCTACTAAGCTCGATAAAAATAATCGTATATGTTTTCGTTTTATTTTCATGATATATGTAGTACTAAATAAAATTATATAATTCATGCATATATTTTCTAGTAGCACTACATCTACGTATATTGTCATTTAGTCCCTCCTATGATTTAGTTGAAGTACTTTTAAATCGCTCATACTATTGTACAATTTTTTTCTAAAAAAATGTGTCACTTTATAGGCACGAAAAAAAGAAATAATCTACTATTTTCGATTATTTCTTTGTGTTTACTTTCTTTTTCGTTGTATTTTATTATGCTTTTACTTATTTAAACCTCTTTTATTTCTTAAGAAAGATGGTATATCTAAGTTATCTGCTGAGTTTGAGTTATCTGCTGGATTAGGAATAGAATTTATTTTCTTATCCCAAGCTTTTTCTACTATCTCTCCTACTGGAATACCAGATCCTACTCCAGGTTCTTTTTCAAAACCAGTTGCAATAACTGTTATTACTATATCTTCATCTAAACTTTCATCTATAACTGCTCCAAATATAATATTTGCTTCTGGATCCACACTACGTTGTACAAGTTCTGCTGCTGTATTTACTTCATGTAATCCTAGATTTGTTCCACCTGTAATATTTATTATAACTCCTCTTGCACCTTCTATTGATGTTTCTAGAAGAGGACTTTGAATAGCTTGTTTTGCTGCATCTTCTGCTCTGTTTTCTCCTGATGCTCTACCAATTCCCATGTGTGCCATTCCAGTATTAAGCATTATTGTTTTTACATCTGCAAAGTCTAAGTTTACTAATCCTGGAATTGCTATTAAGTCTGATATACCTTGAACACCTTGTCTTAATACATCATCTGCCATTTTAAATGCTTCAACTATAGATGTTTTTCTATCTATAATTTGTAATAATTTATCGTTTGGAATTACTACTAATGTATCAACTTTTCCTTTTAAGCTTTCAACGCCACGTTCTGCTTGTGATAAACGTTTTTTGCCTTCAAATGTAAATGGCTTTGTAACAACACCTATTGTTAGTATGCCCATTTCTTTTGCTGTAGCTGCAACTATTGGAGCTGCACCTGTTCCTGTTCCTCCACCCATTCCAGCTGTAACGAATACCATATCTGCTCCGCGCAATGCTTCTGCTATTTCAGATTTGCTTTCTTCTGCTGCTTGAGCTCCTATATCTGGGTTCGCTCCTGCTCCTAATCCTCTTGTTATCTTCTCTCCTATTTGAATTTTTGATGGTGCCTTTGATAGTAATAGTGCTTGTCTATCTGTATTTACTGTAATAAATTCTACACCTTTTATTCCAGAATCGACCATCCTGTTTACTGCATTGTTGCCAGCTCCACCAATTCCTATTACTTTTATTGTAGCTGTTCCATCTAACATTACATTTTCATCTGTGTTATTATTATCCATAAACATAATGCTTATTCCTCCTCTATTATTTTATTCTAAATTTTTAACATTTTTTCTTTTGTCCATATAGAAATTTGCTGTTAAGCAATATCGCCTTCTATAATAAGTAAATATTTTCAAGAATGTCTTTCTTATTGTATAATATACCACCATTTTCTGTCTTATTTGGCTGTATATTCTATTAATTCAAATGCATATATATTTTTTTAAGAATAAAAGAATTCTTTAATTCTTTCCAATATATTTTGAAATATATTTTCTTTTTGTTTTGAATCTATACTACTAGACAAGTTTTTTGCAAATGGCCTTGATGCTATATATCTTACCAAAGAATATGCTGTTCTATATTCTGGTCTTACTGTACTTATAAGTCTTCCTGTTGATATTTTAACTGGTATGTTTAAAATAATCTTACCTGCCACATCACTTTTATTTATTGTCGTAATTCCTTGACCTGTAAGAATAACATTATTTATCCTTGGTTTTACCCCTTGTGCAGTTATATCTTTGTTTACAAGTGAAAATATTTCTTCAACTCTTGCCTCTATTATTTCTATTAGCTCTGAACTTTTTATTACTTTTCTATTTTCATCTTTACAAGTATTAAGCAATATTTCATTGTCATTATCTATAAATGATTTTAGTGCTAATCCATATTGGCGTTTTAATCTATCTGCCTCTTCATCTGCAATATTTAAAACTAATGCAATATCCCTTGTGATGTTGTCTCCCCCAAGAGGAATTGTATTAGTATATGAAAATGCTAATCCTTCAAATATTCCTATTTCTGTATTTCCTGCTCCGATGTCTAATAACATTACATTATCGTTTAGCTCATTTCCATCTAGCACTAAGCTTCTTTCTGCTAGGGTTATTGGAACTAACCCATCTATATCTATGTCTGCTTTTCTAAAAATGTTTGCCAATTGCTTCATGTATTCTTTATCTGCTAAAACAACTTGTGCTTTTATTGTAAAGCTTGAGCTTAAACTTCCTACTGGATCTTGTACTACTTTTCCATTATCTAATATAAATTCGTCTGTTACTATATCTATTATTTGCATTCCCTCTGGTATGTCTATGTCTTTTACTAAAGAAATTGCATTTGAAACATCTTTTCCTGATATTCCAGAATACTTATCTTTTGCTTCTTTTACAATACTATTTTGAACTATTGTTACATACTTTCCTGGGATTGTAAGATATGTTGAATTTATTTCTAATTCTGTTTCGTTTTCTGCATCTTTTATCAATTTTGAAATAGCTGATACTATTTCTCCTTCGTCTACTATTTTTCCTTTTTTTATACCACTACATTTACAACTTGTTGTACATAGGACTTCTATCTGGTTAAAATTATTGACTTCTCCAATAACCAAGCTTACTTTTGAAGTTCCAATGTCCATTCCTACAATTATATCTCCTATAGCCAAGGCACATTCCTCCATTTTTTTCTGCTACTATTTGTTCATTAGAATATTACATTTTGAAAAAAAAGTCAATAGCAATTGTAATATTTTTGTAATATTTTTGTAATATTTTTGACACATTGATTTTTTGTGTCGTTTTATGTAAAATTTATTGGTTTTTTGTTGTATTTTTTTCTTCTTTTCTGCTTGTCCATTTATCAATATAATATCTTCTAATAATTGCTAAATTGTTAAACATACGTCCCACAAATACCACTATTGCTGCCAAATATATATCTACATTTAGTTTTTGACCAAGGTATGTTAGAAGTATTGATAATATTGCATTTCCAAAAAAGCCTGAAACGAATATTTTTAAGTCAAAATTTTTGTTTAATGTAGAAGCTATTCCTCCAAAAACTGAATCTAGTGCAGCAATTATTGCTATTGCTAAATAGCCTGAATATGTATACGAAATCATTGGCATATTTATTCCAATTAATGCACCTATTAAACAACCTACTACTATTGCTATTATAATCATGTTTGATCCTCCTCATTTTCTCTAATTTTTAATTTTTTGTTTTATTTTCTATCTACTGATTGCATATATTTTATTTCTAATTCCTGATTATATTTTGGAAGCTCTATTTTATTTTCCATCTCAGTGCTTGCAACTTTTTTATTACTTGTTATTCTATCTATAAATCCGCTTCCTTTCATATTTAAAGCACTAGATAATTGTTCTTTATTTCCAATTGCTTTTACTACATATGGTCCTTGTGTTCTTTGTGAATTTATTGAAATATATGTATAATCACCTAAATCTACAATGTCTGTCATAGGAAGTATTCTAATATCGTTTATAGAAATTGCTTCTGCTCCTGCATATCTAAGTTCATTTACTAAATCTATTAAGTCGTATGCTTCTATTGCAATTTCTCCATCTGCTAGATTAACAACAACACCTTCGCCATATACATCAGTTTTTCCAAGGAGAATATTAGATTCTTTCAATTCATCATCTACTAAATTCGATGCTTCTTTTTTATCTGTTATAGTTTTATTATATTCATCAATCTTTTCATTTGCATCTTCTAATTGCTTACTTAAGTCATCAGTTTTGCTTTTCCATTCTGCTAATGCTGTTCTTAGTTCTGATTCTCTCATATTTTCTATTTCAGTTATATCTGTTTGTTCTACTGTTCTAAATTGCATTAGCATTACACTTACTAGAACTATGCATACAATGAATACAACTACTGTTACAGCAGTAATATCTGCTCTAAACTTTATTTTCTTCACTTTTTAGTCTTCCCTCCTTATTTTTGCTCTTTTAAATACTCACTTTCTAGCACCCCTGAATATTTTTTTATAACTATGTTATCAACCTTTCTAATCTCTGCCTTATTTCCATAGTCCTTTACAATATCTAATATTGAACCTACTCTAGTTAATGCTCCATATAGCAAATTTGGTGATCCTATAGCTTTTATTATAAATGGGTTGCCTATTTTCTCTCCATTAACTTTTATAATATTTCCTTCACAAGTAATTGAAGATGTTCCAACAATCCTTTGTTCATTAACTTCTATTGCTTCTGCACCTGCATTTTTTAGTTCATTTACTACTAACTGTATATCACTATAATGAATTAATTGTTCAGACAAATTTAGACTTGTTTCTACATTAGTTGCATCTTGCAATACAACTTCTACTCCATCTCCTGTAACATCTGTTTTTCCAAGCAACATGTTATTTTCTTTAAGTTCTTGTTCCTTTGCTTCAGCATTTTTATCGTTTTGAGTTGCTGATTGTCTTGCCTCTTCTAGTTTTTTTTGTGCATTTTCTAATTCTCTATATGTATTATCATATTTTTCTTTTATTCTAAGCACTTCGTCTCTTAGTCCATTATCAGACAAAGTTTGAGAAACTGTAGAATTTGCCGAATTCATAGTTCTGATTTGAACACATATTGCTAGTGTTAGAATTAAGCACATTATTCCTAATGTAATAGATATTTGCTTTTTGTTCAATGCTCTACCTCCTTATACCTTTTCTCTATAATATGGATTTTCGTTATTTAAATCCATATTTACAAATATTACTCCTTCACTCTTTTTCTCTTCTTCTAGAAATTTATTAATCCATAACATTTTTGTTCCAAGGTTAGAAGCATCTCCAAGATATACTTTTTTCTTTTCTTTTTCTAGGTTTAAAATGTAATTTGAGCTATCTGTTATGTTGATTTCTGAAATCATTTCTTTTATTTTACTATTTGCACTTGAAGCCGCTTCAATTATTTTTAATACATCCCCTAGCTTTTCTAGGTCTTCTGTATTTAGTCTATTGCCAGGCTGAATTTGATTAGTCTCTGTAGCATATCCTACTATTATAGGTAAATCTTGTTTGTTACTATTAATTTCTAATATGTATCCTTGATTATTTATGTAAGCATATGCATTTCCTATTTTTAAGTTAAATGTTGATTGTCTTTCTGTTACATAAATGTTGATTGTGTCTGGAAATTTTCTTTCTACTTGAACTTTATTTATATATGCATTTGTTTTTATATTTTCTATAACATCGCTTGTCCAAAATTTAAAAATATTTTGTTCAATGTTAAGTCCTGATAGACTTATTATTGTGTCCGAAGCTATTTTTGTATTTCCGTTTACGTTTATATTTTTTATATTGAATATTGGTGATAGCATAGCGTATATTATTCCACCAATTATTATTCCTATTAGTGTTAACCACCTTAGTATTTTAAATATTACTTTTCTTCTTTTTCTCGATAACTCTTGTTTTTTTGTAAGCTGCTTTTGCTTTCTTCTTACCTCTCTTGCATGTTCCTCATTTACACGCAAATTCACATTAAGCTCATCATAAGTTTCTACCTGTCTATTTTTTATTCTTGCCTCATCTTGATTTTGTTGCACATTTTGTTTAATTTTATGTTTGTTTTTATTCTTTTTGTTATGTTTTTTATTATTTGTATTATACTCATAACCTCTTTGGTCTGGAGTTTTTTCAAGATTTTTCTTAAGTTTATGCTTCTTTTTTTTCTTAATTTTAGTAGTCTTTTTATTATTTTTAGGTTCATTATCAATTCTTCTTAAACCTATTACAATTTCTTCATCAAAATTAAATTTATTTTCTTTTGTTTCTTCTATATTTTTATCTTTGCTTTTTCTTTTCTTCCTTGTTTCTTTAGTCTTTCCTGGCATTTACTCACCTTCTTTTAAAGTTATATTTGCTCCTAAACTTCTTAATTTTTTATCTAGGTTTTCATATCCTCTTAATATATATCCTATATTTGTTACTTCTGTTTTTCCCTTAGCTACTAATGCTGCTGTGACTAAAGCTGCTCCTCCTCGCAAATCTGTGCTATTTACTTTTGCTCCAGATAGTCTTCTTACTCCTTTTATAACAGCTGTTTTTCCCTCTATAGTAGCTTTTGCTCCCATTTTTTTCAATTCTGATATATATTTATATCTATTTTCAAAAATGTTTTCTACTATTACTGATGTTCCTTTAGCAGTAGTCAGCATACTTGCAAATACAGATTGCATATCTGTTGGAAAGCCTGGATATGGCATAGTTTTTATATCTACTGCTCTTAGCCTTTTAGGCGCTTCTAGTAAAATACTGTTTTTTTCTGTTTTTATTTTACAACCACTTTCTTCTAGCTTACTTATTATTGGGCTAATATTTTCTATTATAACATTATTTAGTTTTACTTTTCCTCCAGTTGCTGCTACCATGCAAAGTAGGCTTCCTGCTTCTATCCTATCAGGCATTACATTATAACCAATGTCTTTTAGGGTTTGCACACCAGTTATTTTTACATTACTGGTTCCAGCACCTTCTATTTTAGCTCCCATTTTGTTTAGACAATTGGCTAAATCTACTATTTCTGGTTCCATTGCCGCATTTGTAATATTAGTAACTCCTTCTGCATGTACTGATGCTAATATTATGTTTTCTGTTGCTCCAACACTTGGAAAATCCAAGTCGATATTTGCCCCAATTATTTTATCACATTTGCATACAATAAATCCAGCATTTTCATTAATATTTATTCCTAATTTTTCAAAACTTTTTAAATGAAGGTCTATTGGTCTTGCCCCAATATCACATCCTCCTGTTTGTGATAGTTTGTGGATACATAAACTTCAAATG
>CALXND010000048.1 GCA_944389655.1 uncultured Clostridia bacterium
CTGCTTCAAAATTTAGCATTTCATCTTCTTTATTTAAAGTTCCTTTTCCCTCTAAAACATAACATATTTCTTTACACTTTTCATTAGTACAGTATCCTATTTCTGAATATCTACCTCTAATTGTATTAATACAAAAATCAATATCTTTATCTTTTAATCCCATTGAATATTCTAATAATTTACTTGTATCACTATTTCGTATATTTTTAGCTTCGTTCTTCTTTACAACCTTCATAATCCTACACCTCATTATTAATACTTATATCACAAATTTACATTTTTTCATAGACTTTTACCAATATTTCTAAACATATTTCTCCTTACATTTGCTTAATTGCCATAAAATCTCCAATAGAAATAATGTCAAGAGCAAGTGATAACAAGTTTATTTACTCTTGATATTATTTTTATTGGAGATTAGAATTTGTCTGCCAATGTTATAGGTCAATTTTTTTATTATTTTTGACCTATAGAAATTTATAAGTCAAAAAAACTTAAAATTTTGACCTATAAAAATAAGTATCAGTACATATCTACTGACACCTAATTTTATAAAGATTCTCTATAACTCATTTTAATAAATTTCTTCTAACACTCGAAATATCTAGTTTTACCTCATATCTACTTACCCTCACAACTTATACCTGTTGTGTTTATAATAGACACAATCTCAAAATTCCCAGTATTTCAAACACTTTGCTCAATTTTCTAAAAATCAATTTATGTATTTCCATTTACCATATCAGCAACCACTTTAACTTTCACACCCAAATTTTGATGTTTTTCTTTTCCAAATCTGCCTTTTTCTTCAAAAGTTATAATCTCTGAAACCATATCAAACTCAAGTATTACATGTTTTATTTTAGTTGTAGCACTGTCACACACTCCACATGTGTTGTATTCTACAAATATATCTACCACATAGGATTACTTAAAAACTTCTAGCAAATTGTACATATAATATAAATCCTAATCATATTTAACAAATAAAAACATAGACATATAATAATCAAATAATTAATTAGAGGAGAAAAAAATATGTTCATATTCAATTTTAAAATTAATGGCAACCGAACAGCTAAAATAATTATGGGAATATTATGCGTTATTATTTTATTGCTAACTGTTTTTGTTTGTTACAGAGTTATATTTAATAATTTTTTTAAAACAAATGATAACTACTTAGCCGCCACTACTTTTGAGCCAACCAGTCAAAATTATGCAAATGTATTACAACAAGTTCATAACGATATAGACACATACGTTGGACAAAAAATCAAATTTGTAGGTTATGTATATAGATTATATGATTTCACAGACGAACAATTTGTGCTCGCAAGAGATATGATTGTTTCATCTGATTTTCAAACAGTAGTCGTTGGATTCCTCTGTCATTCAAAAATTGCAAGTAATTTTGAAAATAATACTTGGATAGAAGTTGAAGGCACAATCACAAAAGGAAATTACTATGGAAATATGCCAATAATTGAAGTTGAATCAATCAAAGAAACCACAGAGCCCACAGACGAATATGTATACCCACCTGACGATAGTTTTGTAACAACTTCCACTGTTTTATAAAGTGCGCAATTGGGGACGGGCTTGTTTTGCGCAAATATATAAATTTACAATTTAAAACATAACTAGACTTGCGCAAAACAAGCCCGTCCCCAATTGCGCACTTTATCTTTCTAGTATACTCTTTATTACTCCCCTATCTATTACTGTTCCATAGATGTTTTTTAGTATAATTAATACTATTGGACCTAATAGAAGGCCCCATATGCCAATAAATTTAAATCCTGTATACATTGCTATTAGTGTAAAAATTGGATGTATCCCTATTTTACCACTTACTATTTTGGGCTCAATGAACTGCCTTACAATACTCATTATGCACCATAATACAAATATGCCTATAGCAAGTTTTATATCTCCTGTAAATGCTGTAATTCCTGCCCATGGTATCATTACTGTACCTGAGCCGAATATAGGAAGAGCATCCACAAATGCTATTCCGAATTGCTATAAGAAGTGGAAACTCTATATTCCACCCCATAAAATAAAACAGATAAAGTCCAACTAATGATATAAAGAATGATATTACTACTAATGTTAATTCTGCTTTCAAATAACCGCCCAAAGACTTTGTAAGTTCACGTATATGAACACCAATTTTTTTGACCCATGTTTGTGGAAGATGATGTTCTAGCTGATCTATCATATATATTTTATCAACACATATGAAATATAGTGCTATTAAAGAAATTCCACAATACATTGCTATTGTTGGCACAGATGTTATAAGTTCTATTGTTCTTGTAAGTACTCCCTTCGCCCATTCGGTAGCTGTTTCTATAAATTCCGTTCCTGAATTTTGAATAACTTGCATTACTTCATTCGGAATATTTATTTTATTAAAGTCTATTTTAGATACAATATTTTGAAACATGTTATAACCATAGTCAATATAATTATTTAAATTAGTAAGTAAATTTGTAGCCTCAGTAACTAGAGTTGTTATTCCCCAGATTAGAAGGCCAAGTATTATAGCAAGTGCAATTATAAAAACCAAAATAGAGCTCATTCTTCTTGTAAACTTAGTTTTCTTCATAATAAATTTTATTATAGGTTCTAACATTAAGGATAATACAAATGCCACTAAGAATGGAGTATAAAAAATTGCTAATTTAAAAGCCAAATATACAAAAACTATACTTACAAATAATAAAAATATATTTTTTATAACCTTGTTCCAATAATTCATGTCTATAACCATATGTAATCTCCTTCAAACTTGTCCTATAGTTATTGTATGCATTTATATGTTTTTTATGCTGTATGATTAATATAATTGCCAAAAGAAAAAATACGTAAATGGAGACTTAGCTTTTTGTGCAAGTTTAGTTATGCTTTTAATTGTAAATTTATATATTTTTTCTTTTTAGTCTCCATCCCACCAGCAAGTTTACAAACTGTAAATGCTCATTTTATTTCGCATAACAGTTTGTAAACTTGCTGGTCCCCATCTTAAGCACTCCGACTAAAAATAAAAAATATATAAATTTACTCAAAAAATAATATTTGTATAAAAAAGCTAAGTCCTCATTTGCTCAGATTACTATTCTGCGTTTTTCTTATCGCAGCTACAAATATCTTCAAATGTAGCTCCAATACATTCTGTATTTATTTCTCTATTTTTTGCTAAATCTCCTAATGTTAAAATTCCAACCACTTTATTGTTTTCCATTACTGGTATTCTTCTTATTTGATTTGTTTTCATTATATTTTCAGCATCTTTTATATCTGATTCTGGTGTACAACATGACACATCACAAGTCATAATTTCGCTTACAGGAGTATTTTTTATTTCTTTGCCACACCCTATTGTTCTTAGCAAAATATCCCTATCTGTTATTATTCCAACAATTTTATTTGTTTGGTCACATACTGGCACACAACCAATATGGTTTTCACACATTAGTCTAGCACATTCTTCTGCTTCACAATCTGGTTTAACAAAAACAATATTTTTGCACATACAATCCTTTACTTTCATACAAAAAACCTCCATATAAATATTAAAATTTTTTAAAATCTCTAACATATTTAATGATAGAGATTTATAAACAAAATATTTATCATCCAAAATATCATAATTATGAGAAAGTCTCTAAACGTGATGATACGAAATATATTTTGCTCTGATATTATTATTCGCCAAAAAAATTAAGATATGCAAAATATATTTACATATCTTAGTAAAATTTTCCAATTTTAAGCAAGCTGGATGTTAAAGGAATGTAAAACTTTGGCAACCTTTTGTAGTGTTTCTTTTCACGAATATACTACATTCTTCTTTATAATACATACCTAGGCTCTATTGGTGGACGTGGACCTCCTTGATTTCCACCTGGGAATGGTGGTCTTGGATTTACTCCAGGTCCTCCTGGAAATGGTGGTCTTGGTCTTCCTGGATATGGAGGACGAGGTCTATTTCCGCTCAATAATCTATTTAAAATAAGTATTTTTATTAAATCTCTAAGAGTATTATTTTGTCTTCTAACTTGCCTGTTTTCTTTACCTTGGCTTTGAGTAGACACCTCTTCTACTGCTGATGTTTCTGTTCTTGTGTCTTTATTATTTAAACTTTTTAATGACTTAGAATTATTAGTGCTTAGGTTAGCGACCTTGATTTCCTCTCTTCCCTCTTTTCTATTTTCTTTAGATTTTTTTGGTAATATATTTGTACTTTGACTTTTGTTTGTTTCACGGTGGTTGGAATCATTTTTCGTTTCTACTCTAATATTTACAACATTTTCGGTTGTTTCGCTTTCTATATTTAAATATATTTCGTCTGTCATTTGCTCTAGTAGTTCTCTAGTAATCGGTTTTGTATTTGATTCACATATTTTACATACCATAGGATTTAATAATTTATATATTTCTGGATACAAATTATTAATTTCTTCATCAACGCTTGGCTCTATTCCTACATATTCATATTGGACTGGTAGTGCATTTGAGTAATTATATGTATTAGTTTGAACAGGATAACCCAAAATGCTTCTCATGTAATCTTCATAATTTTGATAATACATAGTATACCTCCTTTAATATTTGTATATACTATGTATTTTTTTCAAAATTTGTGAATTATATGTCTTATTGCTATAGTATACTGCCAGCCAAAATTTTTAATACAGCCAAAGTTAATATATTCAAAATTTGTGAGAATATGGAATGGAATGTGATTTGAAAATACTAATTCTTGAAAAATTTTTGTAGGGAATCTCAAGTCCGTTGAGGGCGCTACAAAAATTTTACTAGAATTAGTTTGAAAATCAACTTGACCGACATATTCTCACAAATTTTGAATATATTAACTTTGGCCAATAATCATTAAACTGGATATATTTCTTATTCCAATGAATTTACTATTTCTTTAAACTTTTCGCCTCTTTCTGCAAAGTTTCTAAACATATCAAAACTTGCACTTGCAGGCGAAAATAGTACCACTTGCCCTGCTTTTGCAACTTGCCTTGCTCTTTTTACAGCATCTTCCAAAGTAATAACTCTGTATAACGGAAATACTTTCTTTTCCTTATCTAGTTCTATATTCACTGCATTGCTAATTTTTGAAGCAGTTTTTCCCATTAAAATTGCTGCCGATGCTTTGTCTAATATAGGTTTGGCAAGTGGAGTATAGTCTAAGTTTTTATCATATCCTCCAGCTATTAGCACTATTTTTTCATCAAATGAGTTTAATCCAGCTATAGTTCTAGAAGGACTAGTTCCTATTGAATCATTGTACCACTTTACACCATCTAGTTCTCTTACAAATTCAAGTCGATGCTCTACTCCTTTAAAATTCTTTATAGTCTCTATTTGAACTTCTTGACTTACCAATCCGGAGGTTGCTGCTATAGCTGCACATATGTTTTCATAATTATGCACACCCCTCAAATGTATATCAGATACACTCATTAAATGTCTTCTTACACCGTCTTTGCATTCCTTAATATAGCCATCGTCATAGATTACACCCTCAGTCAATTTAGTTTTACTACTAAAGAATACCACTTTTCCATCAGCTTCCTTTGCACATCCTTTTGTTTCATGATTATCGAAATTAAGTACCACTTTGTCATTAACATCTTGATATAAAAAGATATTCTTTTTTGCATCTATGTATTCTTCATAAGAACTATGTTTATCCAAATGATTTGGCGAAATATTCGTTATAACAGAAATTGATGGGCTAACTTCCATTCCCATTAATTGAAAACTACTTAACTCTAATACAACTATATCATCTTCTTTAAAATCTTTTACTTTTGTAAATAATGGTATTCCTATATTTCCACCAAGGTGACAATTATATCCACCAGCTTTTAAAATTTCATATATTAATGTAGTGGTCGTTGTTTTTCCGTCACTTCCTGTTACTCCTATTACTTTACATGGGCATGTGTTTAATAACATTTCGATTTCTGATGTAACTATTGCACCTCTTTTTTGTTCAGATTTAAGTTGCAATGTAGTAGGTAAACAGCTTGGTGAACGAAAAATAACTTGAAATCCTCTCAATGAATGCAGTGCTTTTTCTCCTGTCACTAAGTCAAAGTTGTAATCTTTTAATTTTTGTATTAAATTTTTATCTATGAAATACTCATCCACCTCGTCAAAAACAGTAACTCTTGCACCTAACTCATATAAATAATCAATTAGAGGCGCATTACTAACTCCAAGTCCTATTACAGCAGTTCTTTTTCCCCTCATATTATTTTCAAAAGCCTTTAATTTTAGATTTTCCATTTGTATATACCTCCTAATGAACTTTCATATTATATTATTACAATTATTTAAAATTTGTTTCTAGCACATATAAAATTTTATACTTTAAGCTTTTCGTTATCTATAATATTTATGTGTTATTGTCCGCTATCTAATTTTTTTCGTATATTTAAAATAGACTTTCTAGCATATATTTACAAGTTGCATAGTAGAATTCCTAAAGTGACTGGCAATTACAACCTTTTAACAATTCTTATAATTTTATAAAGGATAAAACTTTTTTTGCTGCTTCATCTGCCGAATTGCAATTAGTTACGTCTATTTCAATTGTATTCTCATATATTTTATAGTATCCTGTTTGTTCTTGAAGTTCATCTCTAATTTTAATATTTTTCTTAATTTCTTCATATTGCATTGTATTATACTGGTGCATTTTTCTCTTTATCCTTTCTTCTAATGAAGCAGTAATAAAAAAATGATAATCTAATTCTGGATAAATTTTCATAAGATCCCTTCCAGAAACTATTAAATTAAATTTATTCTTAAATGAATTTATAATCTCTGCACCAAATTTATAAAAGTGTGAATTGTCCGCACTACTACTTGCTAAAGAAACTGCCATTGAAGCTTTTTCAGATTGAAGCTCATCTTCCTCTATTTTTTTTCCTGCTACATATATTATGCTTTCCCTATCTTCAATTTTAAGTTCAACATTTAATTTATCCATAACTTCTTTTATATCAATATTTTTTAAATTTTGCTTTAAATTATCAATATTTATTTTTTTTGAAGATTGTATTAATGCATATACTATTCCTCTGTATAGATTTCCTCCGTGTAGTATAATACTATTTGGAATATAATCTAATAAGCATTTACAAATAGAAGTTTTTCCACTTCCTACTAGACCTTCGATTCCAATAACTATATTATTCATTTTTTGAAAAATCCCTTCTTTATATGTTTTCTACTGTACAACAAATACAATTTTCGTATATTCTATAAAATTATATCATAAACACAAAAAAATACAATATTTTTTATGTCTTTTCTTTTTTATGGCTTGTCAGATAAAGTTTTTTGAATTTTCTCTAAAAAATTTTTTTATTATTATTTTAAATTTATTTTTTTAATGTATATATACAGAAATTTTGCGCATACTTTTATTAAGATTGGAGGTGCATCTTTATGTCAGAAAATACAAAAAATAATAAAAAAGGAAACAACAACAAAAATAGCGAAAAAAATAATAACAATAACAATAATAACAACAATAGATAGTTTTTTTAATTAAAAATAAACAGGATGGGTTTCTTTTACACAATAATTCTCGCTTTTATTCTTTTTACTAAATTATATATTTTTTATTTTTGATTTCCGGCCCCCAGCATCGTACAAACTGTAAATACTTGGGATTCCCCCGTATAACAGTTTGTAAACTTGCTGGTCCCCACCTTGAGCACTCCAATCAAAAATAAAAAATATATAATTTAGTAAATGTAGCAGATAAAATTGTGTAAAAGAAACCCATCCTGTTTATTTTTCTATCTTTCTAAATATTTTTTTAAAAATTTTCCTGTATAGCTTCTATCATTTTTTACTATTTGCTCAGGTGAACCAACAGCAACTATTTCTCCGCCGCCATCTCCACCTTCCGGTCCTAAGTCTATTATATAATCTGCTGTTTTTATTAAATCCAAATTATGCTCAATTACTATTATACTATTTCCTGTGTCTACTAATCTTTGTAGTATATCTACAAGTCTATGAACATCTGCAATATGAAGACCTGTAGTTGGTTCGTCTAGAATATATAATGTTTTTCCTGTTGCTCTTTTTGAAAGCTCTGTAGCAAGTTTTATACGTTGAGCCTCTCCCCCAGATAACGTTGTAGATGGTTGTCCAAGCTTAATATATCCTAATCCAACATCATACAAAGTTTGAATCTTATCTTTTATTCTAGGAATATTTTTGAAGAATTCCAATGCTTCCTCTACAGTCATATCAAGGACATCCGAAATAGTTTTTCCTTTATATTTTACTTCTAAAGTTTCTTTATTATATCTTTTTCCCTTGCAAACTTCGCATGGTACATATATATCTGGCAAGAAATGCATTTCTATTTTTAATATTCCATCTCCATTACATGCTTCACACCTTCCACCAGCAACATTAAAGCTAAATCTACCTTTTTCATACCCTCTCATTTTAGCTTCGTTTGTTCCTGCAAATATATCACGTATAAAATCAAATACACCTGTATATGTGGCTGGATTTGAACGAGGTGTTCTACCTATTGGAGATTGGTCTATATTTATTATTTTATCTATATTTTCTAAGCCTTTTACCTCTTTACATTTTCCTGGTTTCTCGTTTGAACCGTTTAAATCTCTTGCAATTGTTTTATATAATATTTCATTTACAAGCGTACTTTTTCCAGAACCTGAAACACCAGTCACACATATAAATTGCCCTAGTGGGAATTTTACATTTATATTTTTTAAGTTATGTTCTGTTGCACCTTTTACTTCTATTGATTTTCCATTTGATTTTCTACGTTTTTTAGGAACTAAAATCTGTTTTCTTCCACTTAAATATTGTCCTGTAATAGAATTTGGTACTAATTTTACTTCTTCAGCCGTCCCCTGAGCCATAACATTTCCACCATGTACACCTGCTCCTGGGCCAATATCTATAATTTGATCTGCTGCATACATTGTGTCCTCATCATGTTCTACTACCAAAACGGTATTGCCTAAATCTCTTAAGTGTTTTAATGTTGCCAATAGTTTATCATTATCTCTTTGATGCAGACCAATACTTGGTTCATCTAAAATATATAACACTCCTGTAAGTCCTGAACCAATTTGTGTTGCAAGCCTTATACGTTGTGCTTCTCCTCCTGAAAGAGTTCCTGCACTTCTTGATAATGTTAAATATTCTAGTCCAACATCAATTAAGAACTGTAATCTTTTATTTAGCTCTTTAAAAATTTGGTCTGCTATCATTTTATCTTTATTGCTTAATTCTAAAGAGTTTATATAATCCTTAATTTTATTTATTGGCATGTCTGTAAGTTCATTTATATTTTTGCTTCCTACTTTTACAGACAAGCTTTCTTTTTTTAGTCTTGCTCCATGGCATTCTGGGCAAAGAGAATCACTCATATACATTTCGTAGAATGTACGCATTCCTTGTGATTTTGTTTCATTGTGACGTCTCTCCAAAGTAGGAATAACTCCTTCAAATGGAGCTGTAAACCTTCTTGTTCCGGCTGCTGAGGTATATTCAAAATCTATTTCTTCATTGCCTGTACCATATAGGATTTTTTCCAAGAAGTCTCTAGGTAGCTTCTTTATAGGAACATCCTTTATTTTTACTCCATAATGTCTAGCAATACTTTCAAAATACATTTTAGCCATTGTGTCTCCACGTTTCATAACACTTGAGCCAAATGCCTTTACTCCATCATATAAAGTTTTGTTTTTATCTGGAATTATTAAGTCTTCATCCATTTTCATTAAATATCCAATACCTGTACAACTTGGACATGCACCAAATGGGTTATTAAATGAGAACATTCTAGGGGTTAATTCTTCAAAACTTATTCCACAATCAGGACATGCATAGTTTTGGCTAAATAACATTTCTTTTTTATTAGTTGCATCTTCTATAATTACTATATTGTTTGCATGCTTTAAAGCAATTTCTACAGATTCTGTAAGTCTGCTTCTTATATCATCTTTTATAACTAACCTATCTACTATAAGTTCTACATTATGCTTCTTGTTTCTATCTATTTGTAAGTCGTCTGATAACTCTACTGTTTCACCATCAATTCGAGCTCTTACAAATCCTTCCTTTTGGAACTCTTGAAGCATTTTTACAAATTCGCCCTTTCTTCCTCTTACTACTGGCGCTAAGACTTGTATTCTTGTTCCTTCTTCAAGTTCTAAAATACTATCTATTATTTG
>CALXND010000049.1 GCA_944389655.1 uncultured Clostridia bacterium
TTTAATTTTAATCATTTAAATATAATAAGTGATAGTATATCAATAAATAATGGAAAAATAGAATATGAAGAAATTTTGAAAACAGGATAATCCAACATAATAATCGCCAGTCAAGGCGATTTATTAATAAGGTATGTTGGAAGTTAGAAAAGTCCACACCATTAAAATTTGCTTTCCATCCATCTGGAAAAGGAATACTTGGAAACCTTAAAGAAATATCCCTAAAATTGTTATAAACTCCTGTACCTACCTGTATATCCCCTGTTACTAAATCCACGCCATCTGGATTTAGCATTGGCACAATATATATTGTAGTTTTATTATACACTTCTCTAGCACTATATCCATATATAAATCCATCTTGTTCATATGCTCTTGCATAATCTTCAACAAATTTCATTAAAACCACACTATTTATCCACTCGTTTGCATGTATTGACGAACTATACATTACTTTATTCGTACCATTTCCTATTTGTATATATAATAATGGCTTTCCAAGAACGCTATACCCAATATTTCCAACTTTTAGAAAATTGTATCTATTTTTTAATTGATTGATATTACTCCTTAAAATACTCGAAGTATACGGAATATTTGTAGGTACAATATTGTCTTCCATAAAACACACATCCTTTTTAATCCTGCTTAAAGTTATATATATTTACGACAGTATTTATAAAACCATGTTTACTTTTAGCATTAAATTCTTATTTTATTATATGAGCGAAAAAAATAAAAGTGCGCAAATGGGGTCTGACCCCAATTGCGCACTTTAGTCTATTTCTATTGCGCCTGTATACAATCCGTAATACATGCCGTGTTGTTCAATTAGTTCTTTATGATTTCCTCTTTCTATAATTCTTCCATGGTCTAGAACCATTATTAAATCGGAATTCCTTATTGTAGAAAGTCTATGTGCTATAACAAAAACTGTTCTTCCTTTCATAAGTTTATCCATTCCATCTTGCACTATTTTTTCTGTACGAGTGTCTATGCTTGATGTTGCTTCGTCAAGTATTAAAACTGGTGCATTGTCTAATGCTGCTCTTGCAATTGACAAAAGCTGTCTTTGTCCTTGTGATAGCCCTTCTCCATTGCCTGTTATTACTGTGTCATATCCTTGTGGCAGATGTTTAATAAATTGGTCTGCATTGGCTAGTTTGGCTGCTGCTATTACTTCTTCATCTGTTGCTGTTTGTCTTGAATAACGTATATTATCTTTTATTGTTCCTGTAAATAGACTTGTATCTTGTAGTACCATTCCTAGTGATTTTCTTAAATCATTCTTTTTTATTTTTTTAATATTTATACCATCATATCTAATTTTTCCACTTTGTATATCGTAGAAGCGATTTATTAGGTTTGTTATTGTTGTTTTCCCAGCACCTGTTGCTCCAACAAATGATACTTTTTCTCCTTCTTTTGCTTCTAGTGATATATCATGTAAAACTACTTTTTTATCTGTATATCCAAATACTACGTTTTCAAACTCAACATGTCCTCTTAATCTTGTATATGTTATTCTACCATCATGGTGAGGATGTTTCCATGCCCACATTCCTGTTCTTTCTTCTGTTTCTACTATTTTTCCTTTTTCCATTTTTGCATTTACAAGTGTTACGTATCCGTCGTCTTCTTCTGGTTTTTCATCAATTAGTTTAAAGATTCTTTCTGCTCCAGCTAGTGCCATTGCTATGAAGTTCATTTGTTGCGAAACTTGACCTAGTGGATTTGTAAATGATTTTACGTATTGCAAGAATGCTGCTATGCTACCAATTGATAAAATATTGTTAACAGATAAAATTCCTCCTATTACTGCTACTAGTACATATCCAAGGTTACCAATGTTCATAATACATGGCATTAAAATATTTGCATATGTATTAGCACTTGCTCCACTATCGCATAAATTTTCATTTAGTTCGTCAAATCTTTTCATATTTTCTTCTTCATGACAGAAAACTTTTACTACTTTTTGTCCTTCCATCATTTCTTCTATGTAACCATTAACTTTTCCTAAATCTTCTTGTTGTTTTATAAAGTATCTTGAGCTATTTCCTCCTAAATATTTAGCTACAAATGTCATTACAATTACCATTGCGATTACTACTAATGTAAGATAAATATTTGTTGTAAACATTGATATTAAAACTGTAACCATTGTTATTATTGCTGAAAATACCTGTGGTATACTTTGGCTTAATGCTTGTCTTAATGCATCTACGTCATTTGTATATGTACTCATTGTTTCACCATGTGAATGGCTATCAAAATATCCAATAGGTAATGTTTGCATGTGGTTAAACATTTCTGTACGTATTTTATTTAGTATTCCTTGTGATATATTTATCATTAATCTGTTGTATACATATGTTGCTATAATTCCCATTAAGTAAATTCCTGCCATACCAAATATTGCCTGCATTAAAGAGGTGAAGTCTGGATTTTGCTGACCTATTAATGGGACTATATAATTATCTATTAATCTTTGAATAAATTGTATTCCTAAAACATTTGCAAGTGCACTTAATACGATTGCCACAAATACTATAAAGAATTGTAATTTATATGTGGTAAATACATATTTTAAAAGTCTAAATACTGTTTTTGATTTTTTAACCTTCTTCCCCATTATCTTCATCTCCTTTCATTTGAGACTCATACACTTCTCTGTATATTTGATTTGTTTTTAGTAGTTCTTCTGAGGTACCTACTCCATCAATTTTTCCATTGTTAAGTACTATTATTTTATCTGCATCTTCTATTGATGTAATACGTTGAGCAATAATTATTTTTGTTGTATTAGGGATTTCTTCTCTAAATGCTTTTCTAATTAATGCATCTGTTTTTGTATCTACTGCACTTGTTGAATCATCCAATATTAATATTTTAGGTTTTTTCAAAAGTGCTCTAGCTATACAAATTCTTTGTTTTTGTCCACCTGATACATTTGTTCCGCCTTGGTCTAATACTGTCTCATATTTTGCTGGGAATTGCTGTATAAATTCATCTGCTTGTGCTAGTTTACATACTCTTTCAAGTTCTTCATCTGTTGCTTCTTTGTTTCCCCATCTTAGGTTCTCGCTTATTGTTCCAGAAAATAGTACATTCTTTTGTAACACCATTGAGACACTATCTCTTAAAGACTCTATATCATAGTCTCTTACATCTACTCCACCTACTAATACTCTTCCTTTTGTTACTTCGTAAAGTCTTGGTATTAGTTGCACTAAAGTAGATTTTGAACTACCTGTACCACCAATAATTCCTACTGTTTCTCCTGCTTTAATATCTAAATTTATATCTCTTAAAGCAAATTTATCTCTATCTTTTTCATCACTGTAGCAAAAACTTACGTTGTCAAACACAATTGAACCATCTTTTACCGTTTTTAGTCTTCTGCTTTTATTTTTTATTGCTGGTTCTTCTTCAAGTACTTCTATAATTCTTTCTGCTGATGATTCCGAAATTATAATCATGACAAATACCATAGATAACATCATTAAACTTGTTAATATTTGCCATGCATATGTAATAATACTTGAAAGCTCACCTGTTTGCATTTGTCCACCTACTATTAATTGTGAACCAAACCATGATATTAATAAAATACATGTATATATTGTAAATTGCATTATAGGACTATTGAATGCAACTATTTTTTCTGCTTTTTTGAAGAAATAAAAAACTTCATCATTTACCTTTTTAAATTTTTGTTTTTCTAAGTCTTCTTTCGCATATGCTTTTACAACTCTAATTCCATTTAAATCTTCTTGTACCACTCTGTTTAAACTATCGTATTTTTTGAATACTGTTTCAAAGTTTGGATGTGCTTTTTTTGCAATAAATATTAGTAAAAATCCTAAAAATGGTATTGCTACTAAAAATATACACGCTAGTTTTGGGCTAATAGTAAAACACATGATTAATGCAAATATCATCATTATTGGCCCTCTCGCAAGTATTCTAATTATCATTTGGTATGCATTTTGTACATTGGTAACATCTGTTGTAAGTCTTGTAATTAAACTTGATGTAGAGAACTTATCTATATTTTCAAATGCATATGTTTGGATTTTGTCAAACATTGCTTTTCTTAAATTTTTGGCATATCCTGCTGATGCCTTTGCTGCAAATCTTCCTGATAACATTCCAAATATTAAGGAAAGTATTGCAGATACAATTAGGAATATTCCTATTTCTAAGATATACTTAACGTCACTGTTTTGTATTCCTACATCTATTATTTTTGCCATTAGATATGGAATTACTATTTCCATTACTACTTCAAAAATAACAAAAATAGGTGTTAAAATTGTTTCTTTTTTGTAGTCTTTAATATAACTTGCTAATTTTTTTATCATTTTTCTTCCTCCATTTCTCATTTTATTTATTGTATATTTAATTTGTTACTATTTTTAGCGCAAAAATAAGAACCTATTTTTCAATAGCTTTAAATAATGTAATTAAGTTGTTATTTTGAATTAATTTAAAGATATAAATTTTTTATTTAGACTTAACAATTTTTAGTCTTCTAAGTTTTTAGACATTTTTTCTAATATGTTAACAAAAATTTTTAGTTCTTCCTGCGTTAATCCTTTTTTTAAGTCCTTTTCTACTTTTTTAATTTCTTTTTCTATACTGTTTTTTATTTCCATGGATTTTTGTGTTAAGTTTATTTCTTTAAGCCTTGCATCTTCACTCATGGATTTTCTCTCTATTAATCCGTTTTTTTCCATTAGACTTAATATTTCTGCTACTGTTGCTCTTCTCATGTTGAACTTTTTTTCTATGTCTTTTGCATATACATTGCCATTTTTACTTTTTTGAAATATGAAGCCTATAAAACTACACTGTACTGCTGTAACATTATAACTAGATACCGCTTCGTCTACTTTTCGTTTTACCTGTCTAGATAATATATGTATAAATCTACCTATTTCTACTTTTTCTATTATTGCCACCCCCCTAGCACATTGTTCGTGTTCTAACAATATATTATTGTACGATTTTATTTTGCATTTGTCAAGTGATACAGTGGTATTTTTTTGCTATTTATTGGCGAAATATTGCAATTATAAACGAAATGTATTTGAAAAATACGTTTATTTTTTAGGTTTGAGAAGCAGTAGAAAAAAATCTTTTTATTTGATATACTATTTTTAAATATAATAGAAAGGTGGAAAAATAATGAAATGTAAATTAGAAAGATTAAAAGGAATAGACATTCCAAAAAATATAATTTTTACAGAAAAAAATAATAAATTAATATTAACAATGAATGTGAATTGCATAACTGCAAATATGCAAGAAAATAGGGCTGCCTTTGAAGCTTGGGCATTGCTTGGCAAAGTTAAAGGATATAATGAAGTTATTTTGAATTTAAATATAAATAATGCTATAAATAGTAGCGGACATTATAATCGTTTTTTATATAGGGTTTATTGTTTTAATGAACTATTTGACTGGTTTAGTATGTCAAATGAATTGTCTAAAAAAGCAAATGAATTTTATAATCAATATTTTAAAAGCAATAAATTAGTATATAATATACCTGCTAATAATGAAGAAAAAGAGCCAAATCATTCAGAAGCCAAATTAGAAATATACTTAGCGAATAATTCAGAAATAGCAAATCAAAAACTGATGCTAGATACAAATGTTTTTTTTCACCAATTACCTGTTGGAACTTTCTATGAGAAAAAATCTAGAAATACAAGATTATTTACAGGTGGAAAATCAGCAATAGACTTATGGGGAATTGAAGGTGACACATTAGATATAATAGAATTAAAAGTTAAAAATAATAAATCTTTAGGTGTAATATCAGAATTGTTCTTTTATGTTTGTTTAATGAGAGATTTTCATATCAAAAAAATGGCTAATCCTTATCCTGTTAAATGGAAAGATTTTAGAGGTTTCAATATGTTAAGGAATACAAAAATAAACAAAATAAAAGGTATCATTTTGACAGAACAGATTCATCCACAATTAGAAAATGTTTTTGGAGAGTTAAAAAAATGTAGTCAACGAGATAATACTATAAGTTTTGATAAGATAGTTAAAATTGATGATGATTTAAAGAAAGTATATAGTTAATAAACAAGGAGTTAAAATATGCAAGTAAAAATATTAAAAGGAACAAATCAAATAGGTGGAGTATTTACAGAAATATCATCAAAGGAAGCCCAAATAATTATAGATTTTGGTGATGACTTAGATGACTTAAAAAGATTAGAAACTATTAATGGTTTAACAATAGGAGCTCCAGCTTATGATGGGGTATTTATCACACATAATCATCAAGACCACATGGGAAGAATAGATGACATTTTAGATGGTGTGCCAGTCTATATGTCTGATTTAAGTAGAAAAATCTATGAAACTGTATTTTGCTTTTCAAAAAACAAAGGTAAAATTCATAGACAAACTATAAATCTTGAAGAAGGAAAACCAGTTACAATAAAAGATATGAGAATTACTCCATATATAGTAGACCACAGTGCATATAACTCATTTATGCTACTAATAGAGGCGGAAGGGAAAAAAATATTACATACAGGAGATTTTAGAAATCACGGATATAAAGGTACCTTATTAGTAAATACCCTTAAAAAAATAGGAAAGATAGACTTACTTATTACTGAAGGAACAACTTTTTCAAGAGGGCAATTAAAAAGTAAAACCGAGCAAGAGTTAGTATATGATATTGCCCAAAAAACAAAAAAATATGACCAAGTTCTAATGCTAATGTCCACAACAAATATTGATAGAGTCACGACAATGCAAAAAGTAGCAAATATAACAGGAAAAACAGTAATACATGATATAGTGTTAAGCAATGTCTTGCAACTAGTAACACAAAAAATACCTAATGCTTTAAATTCAAAAAAAGTTGGGGTATATTTGCCAGGTAATGTATATATAAAAAAGGATAATGAAGAATATAAAAAATATATAGAGCCATTTCAAGAAAGAATAAACAAGACTGGGGAACTACTTCACGGTAAATTTATAATGAATATTCGTGTTTCAATGTTAAATGATATAGAGAGATTAAAAGAATCTGTTTTAAATAATTGTTGTGTTGTTTACTCTATGTGGGAAGGCTATCAAAAAGAAGAAATATATAAGAAATTCTTAGATAGGATAAAAGAACTAAATATAGATATATACAATTTACATGTAAGCGGTCATGCAGATTATACAGCATTTAATCAAATAATAGAAATAACAAATCCAAATGCAGTTATACCAATGCATACTGAAAATAAAGAAAAGATTAAAGATTTTACAGATAAAGCTGTTATATTGGAAGATATGGAGACATTTGAATTTTAAAAAAAGTTAAATATTTGATATATACAATAATGCAATCAAAATGATGTTTTAGTGATTATATTTTAGGGTAGTAGTAGAACAAGACAGAAAATTTTTTATATGCTATACTTTTTATGGAGGTTTTGAATATGGAACAAAGTAATAAAAATGTTATAACATATGAAAAAGTTATGGATGAATTAAAAAATATTAAATTGGTAGATATGACAAAAGAGCAGGTATTTAATAGATTTATAGTATATGGAAGTAGCGAAGAACTAAATAATCCTGAAATACAAAAAATTTTAATACAAAATGGATATGCAAATGAGCTAATGGATATGGTTACAATTATAACTGATGATGAAGTAATAAAAATGCTGTATAAGAACAAAATTTTTGAAAACTCTAATAAATCAGGAATTAGACTTTTCCATGGAGAATTGTTAGAGTTAAAAGTTGAGAAAAATGATGATATATTTAATTTGAACTATGAATTTTTAGAATTTGAAAAAATGGGACGATATTTTAGTGGTGATATAGCTTCTTCGGAAGATGAAATAAATCAAAGCAAAGCAGAAATAGAGCCATATAAAGATAAGTTAATAGCTGTGACTGATTTTAATTCACAACGCAAAAGTTCAGAAAAATATCATTTAATATGTTTTTTAAAAGAAATATTAAATATGGAAGAATATATTGCCAAATGTCAATATAAATTAGATGATGCTAAAACTATGCTAAAACTTGTCTGCGATAATAAATTGAAAGAAATTTATGGCAAGCAAATTCCTACTCAGATACAAAATAGATATGAAAATGAGTTAAATTTGATTTATAAAAATAATTATGAAAGTTTATTTATGTTAAATCACCAAATTGCCAAAAGAGCCAAAGAAGATAATGAATACTTTATTTTACGAGGTATTGGAAGTAATTCGTATATAGCATATTTATTAGGTGTAAGTAAGCTAAATCCTATTGACTATAATTTGGAATATGAAATGTCTTATGGGTTAAATGGAGAAAAGGCACCTGAATTTTATTATTTTTTTAGTAATGCTTATTATCCCACTATTATGAAATATGTTAAAGAATCTGTTTCAAAAGATATTAATTACGACACTACTTACATTGATAATAACTTAATAAGATATTTAGTACATGTTCATATATTTGCAGATACTGGAATAGATACTTTGTATGAGTTAAAAAATGTTACAGGAATGGATTATAATTGTATAAATTTTAGTGATAAGAACATATGGGATGTATTTAGTAATTATAATAAATTATTTTGTTATATGCCATCATATTTTAATAGAAAACTGTTTCAACAAATACAACCAAAATCATTTGAAGAATTATTTACAATTTATGGTTTAACTAAAAGTACATTCGACTTTGAAAAAGGATTTGATTTGGTTGAACAAATTATTCAAATGAAGGAATGTAGTACAAGAGATGATGTTTATAGCTTTTTATTAAGTAAGAATATAGAAAAAGCAGTAGCTTTTGAAATAGCAGAGTTTATAAGAAGAGGAAAAGCAAATAATGTAAAATATTCTGAACAATGGTATAAATATGAAAAAATAATGGAAAAACATAATATAGATTCTACATATATTGAAAAGTGCAAGAAAATAAAATATCTTTTTCCTAAGTCTAATGTTTTAAATAATGTGGTATATTTAATAAAACACATTGCATATATGGCTTACTATCCTGAAATTACAGAAAAAATAATTAGTGAATATCCGAAATTATTTTAATGCTATTGTCGTTGTAAAGAATAACATAAATAAGTGTACTTTCTTCAATAGCATTTGAATGATATAATTGAATAAGTGTTCAAAATGTAAATGAAGCAGAAATGTAAATTTATTAGCTAATCATAGTATATTAAGCATTATTATGTTATAATATGGCTTAATAATATCTAATAAAGAAGGTTATATTATGATAAATTTAGAATTATATAGAATTTTTACAATTGTAGCAGACGAAGAAAATCTAACTATGGCAAGTAACATTTTACATATATCACAACCTGCCGTAACTAAACATATAAAAAATTTAGAAAATGAATTAAATGTAAAATTATTTAAAAGAAGTAAGTATGGAATGATTCTAACAGATAACGGTAAAAAGTTATACCTACAAATCAGGGATTCAATTAATATCCTTAATAAAGCAGAGTTATTATTTAATGAAAGTCGAGATATAAATTTAGGCTCTCATATAAATATGCTAAGTAGAATGTTTAGTAATGCTATATCAAAATATTATAAAGCGATTTCAAACAGTACAATAAATGTAATCAATGATTCTTTTGATAATATGTTATCAATGTTAGAAAAGCAAAAAATTGATTTAGTTTTATCCAAAAAATTTAACGAAGATTCATATAATCCAAAATTAATTAAGTTTATAAAACTGGGGTCTTTACATGATGTATTTATAGTAAGAGCTGATTCTAAATATAAAGAAAAAGTATTCTCAAAAGATGATCTAAAAAAAGAAACAATATATACACCAAGAAAAATGTCTAAGACAACAATTAATTTATTAAAAACATTAGAAATTTCAGAAGAAGATTCCAATATAAAAAATATTACATATTCAACTTTGCTTGAACTTTTAAAGACTGAAGATATCATAGGAATTATTACTAAAGAATATATAAAAAATGAATTAGAAATGAATAAATTAAGTATATTGAAAACTAATTTTGAATTAGAGCCTATTGATTTTGGAATTTATTATAATATAGAAAATCG
>CALXND010000050.1 GCA_944389655.1 uncultured Clostridia bacterium
TTCTCTTTTTATTTTACTATTTTGGTTCTTCTTTGGCTCCTTTTTATTCTTATGTTCTTCTTGCTTTTTGTTCGTATCTTTTACCTTTTTTGACATGATAATTTTCTTATTATCTTTCATGTTATCTTCTTTTTTTTCTCTCATACTTTTTCTCCTTCTTATATTTTTAGTAAATTTATATATTTTTTCAGAAATTTCTATAGAATTAATTAAATAAAATCTACACACTTAATATAAGCTTATATTAACTTCCGTACATAAGCATATTATTTTTATATATTATATTCTTTCCGTTCACTTCTTTAAATAAATTTTATTTTCTCTTACTATTTTTTAATTTTTTCTATAAACAAAATATATTTAATATATAAATCTCTTCTTTACCTATTTTGGTAATAACTGTTAAATATTATACAATTTTTTTTTCAATTTGTCAATTTCATAGAAAATATTCATAATTACCATTTGTAATTTAAAAAGAACATACTTGTTCACTCTTAATAAGCTCAAATATGTTCTTTATATATATCAGAATTACTAAATATCTTTCTAATTTGGTAGATCTACTGATTCAAATATCCAAGTTCCCATATATAATTGAACACAAGGTACAATTATTACAACAACTAAAAATATTAAGAAGATTCCTACTATAGAATATACTATCTGTGGAAGTACTGACATTAACTTGTTTATTAAATTATTTATATCCATGTCCATATATTCAATTAGCTTTCTCATCATTTCTACTAAGTCTGTCTGCATTCCTATTTTTAACATTTCTGTCTGCATCGGTGATGATAATCCTGAAGCCTCAAAAGGTTCTATCCATGATACACCAATTAATATATTATTTAACGATGTTTCTATTATTGATAGTAAAACATAGTTTTTAACAACAGATTTTGCCACTTCCAACGAGTCTTGAATTCTCATACCATTTTCTAGATTAAGAAGCATTGCTCTCATAAATCTAGAAAAATCTATAGCGTATATTAACTTTCCAAAAATAGGCATTTTATATTTAAAATAGTCAAAATTATATCTACCCTTTGGAGTTTTAATATATGCGAATACTATTCCTACTATAGCTATTATTGCTATTACCGGTACATACCATACTTTAAATAAATTATTGCAAAAGTCAACAAACCATAACGTTATATCAGGTAATTTTTGCACTGTTCCGGCTTCTTCAAAAGCTTCTTGTATTAGAGGTATAATATAAGCTACACCAAATATTAAAATTCCTATTATTGCCAATAGTTGTAGTACATTAGGTATTACAATTTTTCTAATTTTTGAGCCTGTGGTATCACTATCTTCTAAATATTTAACTGCTTGTTCTAAAGACTTTGTTAGAGAACCAGACATTTCTCCTACTTTTATCATATTTGTATAAATGAATGGAAATATGTTTGAATAATATTCCATTGTGGTATATATATATTCTCCAGCTTCTACACCTGCTAATATGTCTTGCAATACTCCTCGCAAAGATAAATTTTCGGTACTATCTATAATTGTATTTAATGCATGTATATTATTAAAATTAGCTTTTTTTAGTAAGTAAAAGTTTTGTGTAAAAATTATTACATCTCTAGTAGTAATTTTCTCATCTCTTGATAATGCAATATTTATTCTTTCTCTAACAGTTGGCTTAGATATATTTCTTCCCTGCATTATGTTTGCTGACTCTGCTTGTTTCAAAATATCATCTATATCTAACATGTTTCTTCTATTAGGCTTATTTTTTCTACTAGAATAACTGACTTGTACAACACTTATAGGTAAAAGATCATTACTTTTTAATTTTCTTATTAGATTATTCCTATTAGATTCTTCTACCCTATTTCTTACAACTTGTCCTTTAGAAGTTACCGCTTTATAAACGTATTCTGGCATTTTTTTCCCCTTTCTTCTTTATTGATTTTGGTTAATTCTTTCATCTCTGTCTTTCTTTATTTTTAACTGCATTATGGTTCTATTTAATATTTCAATATTTTTCTCCTCTATTTGACCTTTAGCTTGTTCTAAGGTAATTACATCTTTTACAAATAGTTCTGCTATTGAATTTATTAAACCTATGCTACCCTTATCTAAATTACTTTGAATTGCATCTTCAATTTCCGATACACTTATCTTTTCTTTTCTTATTATTCCTGCAACAACATTATCTACAACCATAACCTCTGGAACTAACACTAATTCTCCATTTTTCGCAGTAAGAAGCCTTTGAGATATAACTAATTTTAAGAGTGAAGACATTAAATATTTTACTGTTTGTTGATCCCTAATTTCATAAAAGTTTACTATTCTATCTATTGTTTCTGCACAAGATTTAGTATGTAGTGTCCCTATAACTAAATGTCCAGATTCTGCGGTTTCTATAGCAGCTTCCATTGTTTCTCTATCACGAATCTCTCCTATTACTAATATATCACAGTCTTCTCTTAAAGAATTTCTTACACCATCACTAAAACTTAAAGAGTCCTTTCCTGGGCCAACCTCTTTTTGCACTATAATTGATTTTTTACTTGTATGTTTATACTCTATTGGATTTTCCAGTGTTAATATCTTCTTATTTTGATTTTCATTGATTTCATTTATCAAAGCATTTAATGTGGTAGTCTTACCAGAGTTCGTTTTACCTGTAACTAATATCAGCCCTTGAGATTGATATGTAGTTCTTCTAACTATATCTGGTACCCCCAGTGACTCAAAAGTAGGAAGCTCATTTTTTATAAGTCTCATCGTAAATACTGGGATATTATTTGAAAGTGAAATATTTACTCTCAAACGAATATCTTGAAATTCATATGATGTATCTAATTTTTTTGTTTCCTTAAACACTCTATCTTTATCTAAATTTCCTCTAACAAAATAATCATAAACCTCGTACATATCTTCTTCTGTTAATACGTACTTAGAATTATACTCTACCAAATCTCTTCTAATCCTAAACATTGGTCTTAGTCCACATATTAAATGCACATCCGAAGCATCTTTCTTTTTGGCCATGCTTAAGATTTTATCCATATCTATCATTTGTAACCCTCCATTTAATTAATATATAGCCAATTTATCGTTTACCTCTTTTAAATTAGTAGTTCCATCTATAACTCTCTTTATTCCATCTATAACTAAGGGAACATAGCCATCTTGCAGAGCTTGCTCACGTATTCTCAAGGCTGACTCATTACTTGCAATTAATGCTCTTAGTTCATCACTTAACATTAAAACTTCAAAAATACCAATTCTACCATAGTATCCGGTATTATTACATTTTTTACATCCTATTGCGTCATATGTTTTCTTTCCATTTAAATCTAATTTAATATTATATTTTTCAGAAAGGGATTTTATAATTTGCTTTTCTTCATCAGTAAAATCCCTTTCTCTCCTACAGTCCTTGCATAACCTTCTTACTAATCTTTGAGAAACACATGTTGCTAAAATACTAGATATATCATAATTCGATACCCCTATTTTTCTAAGTCTCGTTATTACCTCAATAGCATCTATTGTGTGAATGGTAGATAGTACATAATGACCTGTTTGTCCGGCTTGCATTGCTATTTCTGCTGTTTCTCTATCTCTTATTTCTCCAAGTAGTATTATATCTGGATCTTGTCTTAAAACTGTTCTTAAAGAATCTGCAAAATTTATTTTTGAATCTATTTCTATTTGATTTAATCCATTTATTCTAATTTCTACCGGATCTTCTATAGTCGTTATATTAACTTCTGGCCTATTTAAAAAATCTATAATACTGTATAATGAAGTAGTTTTACCTTCACCCGTTGGAGCAGCAATTACAGTAATACTATTCTTTTTATTAAATGCTTTTTTTAATAATTGCTCATCACCTTGAAAACCTAAGTCAGCAATAGATTTAACGTCCTGATCTTTTTTCAATAATCTTAAAACAAATTTTTCGCCATATATATTCCTTTGAGATGAGACACGAATATTATATTCTGGATACCTCAAAATCCTTCCATCTTGCGATTCTTGTTTTTCTTGATGCATATTTGAAATTGCTTTTATTCTATTTGTAATTTGTGCTTGCTTTTCTTTTCCCACATTTACAGCTGTCATTAGTACACCATCTATTCTGTATCTAACTCTAATACTTTCTGACATTGGTTCTATATGAATATCGCTAGCTCTTTTTTCCATTGCTGTTTTTATTACACTATCTACAAATCCTGATACGTCAGCATTTAAATCTATATTGTCAGAAGTTCTTTGATAAGTATTTAGTATAAGGTCTATATTCGTTTCAAATGTTATATATTTTTCCATTACTAATCCTTTATTTAAAAGAATTAATCTTACAGTTTCAACTGCTCTTCTATTTGCAGTATCAGCAAAACAGACTTTAATCCTTCCGTTTGATTCCTCAAAAGGTATTGCTTTATATTGTTTTGCAATATCAATTGATATATACTCCATTATATTAATCTTTATATCACTCTCTCTTAGATAAATTGCCTTTTCTTCTAAGATTTCACCCATTGCCTTAATTAAAACATATGGATCAGCTGCTCTTAAAATGTTTAATATATCTCCTATTTTCTTTTGTGGTTCTGCTTTTTGATAGTCCAAAGCTCTTTCAATATCCTCTTCAGTAACTATTCCTCTTTTAACAAGTTCTATACCTAGAGGTTGTCTTTTTTTTGAATCCATGATATCTCCTTTCTTTTGTTTAATATTATTATTTACAATTTTTATTAATTTATTTTACCAATATCTTAAAGTAAAATCTATATTTTTTTGAATTGATTTTTCATCGTTCTTTCCTATTTTTAAATTAACATTTATAAGATTTTTATCTATTTCTTCTACTCTATATTTTTTAGGTGTAAATTCACAGTTTATTATATTTTCTGCAATTTCAACATCATTCCTGTATATACATTTATTATTATATACATAAGTAGGTCCATTTTCAAATATAATACTGTTCTCCGTTACTTCTGCATTTTTATAATTTTTTACATCTGTTGCGAAAAACATAACAAATTTATTAAATTCTGATAAATATTTAGGTGTATCTACTACATCTCCAACTTCTTTATAAAAAAATGTACTAAATGTTGTAACTACTCCGATTAAAATTATAAAAATTGTAAGATATATTGTAAGCGCTGCAAGTGTAACACCTCTTTGATTTTCTTTTTTGTTTTGCATAACTACCCTTTCTATAAATTACATTTCTTTTATCTTTAACTTTTGCACGGTAAATTTTTGCTCATTTCCTTTAAAAGTATATGAAATTTTCAAATCTACTATTTTTATTAGATCCTTCATATTCTCCATTCCTTCACCATATTTTGAAACTTTAAGATCTATTTTAAAAGCTTTAGGTATTGAAAATTTTTCGTTATATGTTTTTGCTAACTCTTCATTCACTTCTTCATAAGATATTTTATCAATGTCTTCTATAATTTGTACAGCATAAGATGTCATTTGAGCAGTTAAATCTGTTTCAATATTTAATTTTTTTACCGAATACATAAGTGAAGTTATAATCCCAACAAAAGTTATTATTATAATAACTGCAACTGTCAGGTCTTCCATAGTAAAACCTTTTTCTGACTTGATTTTTTTCATTTATACCACCTAACTAAATATTAAAAAGTTTGTTATGATTAGTACAATTATATTTGCCGTACACATATAAAAGCCTACTGGTATTTGCACTGTTGGTTCTTTTACATTTTTTACAGCTTTGCTCTTTTTCTTATGTACTTTATTCACTATACACTTTAGTGCTATTGCTATTAAAGTTAAGATAGCTGTTAATATATATATTGGTTCATATGTAAATGATACCATAAGCATTGCTAATGAGAATATTTCTGCTGCGTAACTATCTTTACCTTTCTTTCTCAAAATAATTGTATCGAGCCAAACTGAAATGCTCGCTAATAATAAGTATATAACATATCTATATATACTAGGATCTTTTTGTACTATATATAGATATATTATATATATTGTAACACAAATAAAGCCAAATAATAGAACTGGCTTAGAGATTTCCATTTTTTCTTTGTCTATTCCCGCAATTATAAACATTGCTACAATATATAATATTCCAAAAATAAAATATATCAAAATTTGACTATTATAAATAGAGAATATATTAAAATTTATTGAGATTGCAAATAGTAAAAATACTAGTCCAGATAATATTTCTAGTAATACATATCTAGGTCTTATTTTTTCTTTACAATATCTACATTTTCCTCCTAAAAACACATAACTTAATATTGGGATCATATCTAAAAATTGTAGTTTATGATTACAATTTGGGCAATATGATCTTGTATGTGTAATATCCTGCTTTAGTGGTATTCTATATACCGCTAGTGTAAAGAAACTACCAAAAACTGTACCAATACAAAATATTAGTGTATATAATATATAGTCCATTTTTTCTCCTTATTTTAAAATAGAGGTTATCTAAAATATAATTACATATTTTAAATTATATAATAGTATAACCTCTTTTATTGTAGTTTAAAGAAATTTTAAACCGTTTAAAACTTTTTTAATTTATGCTCCTGGACTTTGATCTTGTGTTCCAGGTCCATATCCAGATTGTACTTTACTATCCAAATAAGAAACTGCATCATTTAATAGTTTAGATGTTGCTGCTTCATCATTTGCTGCATAATCACTAGCATTTTCTGCATATGGAATTAATCCATTTTGACCAAATGCAAATGAAATTGCAACTGTAGCTAAGATTATTAATATAACTATTGTTATAACTAAAGCTACTAAAGTAATACCTTTTTGACTCCTAAACATAAAAACTTCCTCCTTAAAATAATTTTTTTTGTATATATTTATTTTTTATAAATATAACCTTTGTTCATTTGGAATTAAATTTTATTTAATTCCTTCATCATCAAAAAATGTTCCTGTTGAATTTTTATCTACTGTATCTTGATTATCATCATTTGTACCATCATTACCATTATTGCTATTTCCGTTGTTGCTATTATTATCGTTATTATTATTGTCATTATTTTTTTGTGTATTTCCACCAGTTTCTGAATTGCTTTGTGTGTTTTCTACTGGTAATGCAAAAGGATTTGCTTTTCCCTCTGAAGTACTTGTTTCTTGTTTATGAATATTTAAATCTGCATCTGTTACCTCATATGTTACTTCTATTTTTTCTGATTCAGTAATAGATTCATCTATTTCTTCTTTTACATTTTGTGGCGTTATATATGCTTGTCTTTGTGGTACTTCTTTGTTTATAGGAATATAATCATAAAATAATATTCCTAATATAAGCAATATTGCTACACTTAACAGCAATATTATAAAAATTTCTTTCAAAACTGATTTCAGCATATTTACCTCCATTCTTTTTATTGAACTATTTCATTTGTATTTGTAACTTCGTTTGTATTTGCCACATCGTTTGTTTGTGTTACCTCATTTGTATTCGCATTCTCTGGCGTGTCTACGGTAGCGGTTGTTTTGTCTAGCTTAATTCTAATTCCATCTACATCAAATGTAGCAACTAGGTTATCACCACTAGGTAGCATATTAAAGTTACTAATTCTAAAAGATAATTCACTATCATCTTCAATCGAAGAAATAAAATCTATTATAGATGTGTATTTCCCTGTAACAGAAAAGCTTATATTTTTTAGCATTTCATCTCCAGCATCTCCCTCCTTGATGTCCATTTTCATGTTGACGCCTTCATTTCTTGCATATCCACCTATTCTTAGGCATAAATACTCATATGTGTAAACCTCTTCTGTATTTGCTTCGCTTATTTCGTTTTCTGTACTTACATTAGCTAAATCATAATAAGTTTCTTTAGCTTTAAGTAATTCCTCCACATTTTGTTGTAATTCTTCTTGTTTAGTATTCATTTCCATGTCAATTTTTCTTTTAGTTACTTCAATTTTTAATGCGAGTTCATCATTTAAATTCGCAATACCTTTTGTGCTTATTAGATTAAAAGCTCCTATTGATATTCCTTGAAATATGGTGAAATATGCCAGTATTATTAACAAAATAAGCAAAACTGCTATTAAAATTTTTCTCATGGCAAATCCCCCTCTATTACTATTTTAACAAATTCTCCTTCTTTTTCCCCTTCTGATGATATTACATCTGTAAGAACTCCACCTTCTTTAAGTTTTGCTTTAAAGTAGCCAAGTTCATCATAATATTTTGATTGAGCTCTTATAATAATATGTCTTGAATCATTTGCTGTAGTATTTTCTATTTGAGTAATTTGTACATCTCGTGGTATTATACTCATAATTCCAACCAACAAATTTGGAATAGAATTTTTTAAATTCATATCATCTTCAATTTTTTGATTAATATTTCTTAAATTTTCTGTCATATCTTTATATTGTTGTGTTTTGGTTGCCACTAAATCTATATCATTATCTGCTGAAGCTATTTGCATATCTGTATATTGAGCTACGCTATCAGCTTCTGAAATTTTGTCATTTATTCTATTTTGCAAATATATAGCGAATACAGCATAAATTATTGTTAGCATTAATACTCCTGCTACACCTCTTAGCAGCCATCTTTCTCCATGGCTAAACTTTCCTTTCATATCAAAATCTATTTTTATCCCTGGTCCGCTTTTTTTCCCAAAAGATATGTCGGATTTTAATAATTCAGGTAATGTTTCTAAAAAGCTTCCTTTTCTAAAGTTCATTGACTTTATTCCATATCCTAGTCCTTGCATTGCAATTGCTATTGCCGAATTAACTTCTATATAATCTTTTAAGTTTATCCTTGCTCCATCTATTGCAAAATATGGTTTTAACAATTCACACTTTTCTGTCTCAAAAAATTCTTGAAAATATAAATCTATGTTATTAACTACTGATAAAGTACCAGTTATAAATATCTTCTCAAACTTTATTGTAGAATTAGTTACATAATCTTTAACTGTATTTGCAATTTTATACAAAACAGGCATAATATAATCTAGATATTCATTTTCTTCATCTTGTAAATCTTTTCCTTCCATTGTATATATTGTAGAATTTTTGCAAATTTCATATGCTTTAGAATATGAATTTTCTTTTGCTTCAATTTTATCTAAAACGTCTCCAGCCCCTTCTGGTATATCTGCTATATTGTAAATTTTTCGGTCAACAATTGTGGTTATTTTTGTAGTTTCTTCCATGTTTATAATAATAACATTTTCTTTAGGCTTAATAGTAGCAATATTAGCAATTGATGTGCCCAACGGCGTTATAGTTGAAACTTTATAATCGTCTAAAGTCTGAACAATTTTGTTGATTGTTGATTTATTAGCGGATACATGGATTACTTTTATTTTATCTCTGTCTGCTTCTTCATTGGATAATGCATATCTAGTTTCAAAAGCATTTTTATTCAATTTTTTTTCAAAGCAATAAGCCTCAAATTCTGTATCTATTGCTTTTTTTAAGTCATTTTTGTTCAAAAGGCTAAACATATAGAAATAGTTATATGCTTCTTCAGATAAGTTTACACTAATTGGTATATTATAACTAAATGTTTCTGATACTATTTGTTTTATTGCATCCCCGATTTTATCATAAAATTTTATTCCGAAAGATTCAATTTTCAAAGCCTCATGTTCTTTTGTTACTTTTGCATATTTAATTAAGTTGCTTTCTATATATAATCCTAAACAGCTTGACATTTTATTCTCCTTCGTTTTTAATTTGTACCATTATTATATTTTACAAAATATGATAAATAATACTTGTATTTTTTTCCGTTTTTTTCTACCATAACTCTTAATATATTTTATCTTTTTTTGTAAAAAAGTCAATATTTATAATATGATTTAATACAAATGTAATGTTTCTGTAATATTTTTGTAACATTTCCAAATTTTGTGTTGTTTTCTGTAAATAATTTTA
>CALXND010000051.1 GCA_944389655.1 uncultured Clostridia bacterium
CTTGTATTATTTCCATATTATTTACATTAAATGCTCCTATGGCAAATTTTTCTTTCATTGATTTTTCAAACATATCTCTTGTTGTTACTAATGGCATAAAAAAATCCTCCTTTAATTTTGATAATGTTATTATATATCAAGATAAAATTTTAATCAAGTATTTAAAGAGATTGAAAAATAGCTAGCTATAAAATAACTACTATACGACCACAATTTTTATATTTTTATTTTCCAATTTCCGTCAGTCGAGTAAAATCCCAAATAATTGTATCCATTTTTAAAAGAGGGAGTATCTCTCCCCCTTTCTTTTCGCTTAAAGAATTTTTGATGCAATTTCGCTTAATTTACTTCGCACCGTTTCTGCTCCTTCAAATGTTACTTGAAAACTTTTGGATATGTCTTTCATCTTTTCAGATAAATAGACTAACCCATTATAGTTTTCATTTAAATTTGGATTATCTACCTGAGAAGGATCTCCTAAGAATATAAATTTAGAACCTTTTCCAGCTCTTGTGACAATAGATTTTATATCTCCTGGATCAATGTTTTGTGTCTCATCAATAATGAATATAGTTCTTGTAATTGTCCTTCCTCTTACAAAACCTATTGGTTGAACTTGAATTTTTCCAGTTTCAAAAAAATATTCTCCTGTTTCATGCATATAACCTTTTTCGATATCCAACTCTTCTTCATGTTTGTTACCTGAGATGAGTTCATTGAGATTGTCTTTTATACCTCCCAAGTATGGAGAAATTTTATCTTTCATATCTCCTGGAAGATATCCAAGTTTTTCGTTGCCAACTGTCTCAGATGGTGAAGCAACTAGAATCTTTGAGAATTGCTTATCATCTATTGCTTGCAACGCATAAGCTAATGCACAATAAGTTTTTCCAGTACCTGCCGCCCCCTTTATTATTACTAGTGGAGCATCTTCTGCACTATGTGCCAAACAATCAAACATCATTTTTTGCCCCACATTTTGTGGTTCTACACCATATGGGTAAGTATGTTTAAGAAGTGGAACAATTTTTTCACCGTCATACCTACCTATAGCAGACTTGCTTGAATTTTCATCCACATCTTTTATTTGCACATACATATTGCGACACCATTTAATTTTTTTATAATTAATAATATTGCAAATTGGAAGATATTTTTCTCTATAAAAATAGTCAATCCAAGTAGATTTGGCTTGCACCTTACATCTTCCCTTATATTGCTCCTCTGGCATTGGAAATAAATCATCTTTAAAATCTTCTGCAACAATGCCAATACTTTTGGCTTTTATTCTTATTGCTGCTCTTTTTGATACTAAGACTACTTTATCCCTGCTTTCTTTTTGCAACTGTTTGCAAATTTGAAATATGCATAAATCATCATGAGTAATTCCATCAAGATCAATCCTTTCTGGTTCTTTGGGAGTTTTTACTATACGTAAAATACTCTTATTCGATTGTTCTTCACCAAATGATAAAAGATTATTAATATTAAATGACTCAACATATTTAAGAATTTGCCTGGCAATTTCTACCTTTTCAGGTTTTCCTCGATAATTTTGTAATTCATCAATTACAGGCATTGGGATTACAATTTGATTATCTTCTCCAAATCTAAGTGTACTATCAGCTGATGATAACAAAGAGTTTAACCGCAGAACAAAAATTTTTGACATAAAAATTCTCCTTTCGCTTAAAAAGTGTTAAGTAACAATATTTTACTTAACGTAGATTAATGATTTACGTAAACAATTATATCATAAAAATCATAATCAGTCTACATTTTTTAACAAAATTGTATATTTTCCTATGTTTTTTCTAATTCTTATTTTCGTATCTATAACTACTGCACATAGACTCATCGGACTGTTTTGTATTGCATCCTACTATTGGCGTAACTATTATTTGTTCTAACTTACACTCCTGACATCCTTCATCATTGTACTTACAGCTTGTAACTGTACAATTTATTTTTTGATTTTTTTCCATAAAAATAGCCTCCTTTATATTTTATAATATATAGTATGGCTATTTTTTACATAATTATTATTTTTTAAATATCTATTTCTAATAATTCTTTAAGTCTTTCTATTATTTTAATTAATATTATATTTTTATTTTCTTCCCTATCCAATGCTGAATTTGCATATAGCGTAAAATTGGTAAAATTATTTTTATCACTGTCAAAAATACTTATAAAAATTTTATTATTGTTACCAAATTTGTTGTTAACATCTTCCCTATTAATTTTTCCTGTAATTCCTATACCTATATCTGCACCAGCAAACTTTGTAATATTTTTACTCATCTCTTCGGCAGTTTCCATACTATATACTGTAAATTCATCAATTACTTCTTTAGGAACTCCCATTTTGATTTTGTATTCATTTGAATAAGTTACTGCTCCAAATTTAAATACATTACTTGCTCCTTCTACATTTGTAATTGCATTTGCAATTGCTCCACCTGTACATGATTCCATTGTTGCTATGGTTAAAGATTTTTCCGTTAGTTTATTTATTATTTCTTCCATATTTTTATTGTTTTTCCTTTCTTAGTTTCAAATTTTACCTTAAAATTTAAAATCCAATTCTTTTGCATAATATTTTATCACTTTTAATAATTTTTTTCTATAGAATTCGTGCAATTTAAACTGTTACAATTTTCTGGCTGTTTAAAACTCAAGTACCAATTTATACCATTTTTATTTTGTTGTATTGCATCTCTTCTTTGTATTAATTCATTAAATGTATTTGGCGATGGTACAATAACCGGCTCGCATGGAACCCAATTTGCAGGCATTGCAGCATTATTACTATCTGCTATTTGAAGAGCTTGCACGCTTCTTATTATTTCTGGAATACTTCTTCCTACATTCATTGGATATACTAAAATTAGTCTTACAATTCCTTTGTCGTCTATTATAAATACATTTCTTACAGTTTCTACTGAACTAACATCATTTGAAATCATTCCGTATTTTCTTGCGATTTCACCATTTCTATCTGCTATTATTGGAAATGGCACCTTAATTCCAGTTCTACAATATATATCGTAAAGCCATGCAAGATGTGAAGCATTTGAGTCAACACTTAAACCTATTAAACATGTATTTAAACTTTCAAAGTATGTATTTGCTCTTGCAAATGAAATTATTTCTGTTGTGCATACGGGGGTGAAATCTCCAAATGTGGGGATAGTTATATTAATTTTTTGGTATCTACTTTTAAATCAAATTTTACGGTTTTATCACTATAAATCCATATAGTGTCAATTATATTTTCTAAGACATATCTGCTAGGGACTTCGGCAGATATAAGCTCATCAAAATATTCCATTGCAGTTTTTAATTTTTTTATTTTTTCTTTTGATATATCTTGCTCTGCTTTCTGCAAAATTTCTTGTAGTTTTTCTATTTTACTCGTCTTTTCTAATTCTAACTCTTTGTATGAAGCTTCTATCATCTGTTTTTGATACTCATTGTTATTTCCTGCTAAATCTTTTATTTTTTGATTTAATAACACTTTATACTCTGCTTTTAATGTTTCAATTTCAAATTTGATTTTTTCTTTATTGTTTCGCTCTTTATTAGTTTTAACTTCAATCTCTATTTTATTTATCTCATCTTGGTATTTTTCTTTAGTAAATTTTAGAAATTCTTTTAAATGAATGATTATATCACTTTCCTTTATTTCGTGACATTTACATCTTGTTTTTCCATAGGTTCTATACTGCGAACATTCATATCCTTTTTGCTTTTGTTTTCTATTCATTGTAATTCCACTTACTCCAAAGCCGCAGTCACCACATCTAATTATACCTGAAAAAGCATAATTTCTTTTTCTAGTTCCTGATGTAGATTTTGACCTTGCTTTTCTTTTTCGTATATTTTGTGCAAGTTCAAAAGTTTCTTTTGAAATAATTGCTTCATGATGATTTTCAAATACAAAGTGTTCTTCTTCAGGAAGTTTTATGGCTCTGCCTCGTATAGAAATTGTTTTCTTTTTATGAGTTCTTAGAGTGCCTGTATATACATCATTGCTTAAGATATTACTTATCATATATGTAGACCATAGTTCTTGTACTGGATGCTTATATATCCTTCCTCTTTCTAAATGTTTTTGCCTATAATATACTGATGGAGTAGGATAATTATATTTACTATTTAAAATATCACAAATCTTTTTTCTACCTAGTCCATCTTCAACATATAATTTGTATATTAATGTTATAACTGGTCTAATTTCTTCATCTACATATAGTTTTGTAACATCTTCTTTATCTTTTACATAGCCATAATAATTTCCCATTACTAATCTTCCAGTTTTTTGTTTAGAATACATATGATCTCTTGTTTTTCTTGAACAGTCTTTCACATATCTTTCATTAAACCAAGTGGTAATTCCAATGGTGTCATCTCTATCATTTAGTACATCATAAGTTCCTCCCATTTCAGAAACTAAAATTAAATTTTTTTGCATATTCTTAAATTCATCAATAAGTACCAAAACTTTTCCATTGTTTCTTCCTATTCTTGATAGGTCTTTTGCTATAACTACATCAATTTTTCCTCCCTTGACTTTTTCTAACATCTTTGTGAATTCAGGTCTATTAAAGGTATATCCCGAAACATTGTCATCTATGTAGAAGTCTTTATCTTCGATAATCCAATTACGAGTAGAAGCATAATCTTTAATAATTCTTTTTTGTTCTTCTATACTTGAGTAATTTTCTTTATCTTCATCTCTAGACAACCTACAATATCCTACAACTGTCATTTTTCCTCCTTTTGCCTGATATTGCTTATCGACTATGTTAGCATACATTGTCTGATAATTCCACTTGTTTTGTAACAATTTTATTAAGAACTTCGGGATAATTCTCTTTGCCAGTTACAAATATACCGACCTTGTATTTTTGTTTCTTATATTTTTCAATTAGTTCTTTTGTTTCTTGCTTTTCTAATTCTTCTTTTGACAAGTAAATTTGTACATAATTATGGCTTAGAACTTCTGAAATTTTACTTTGCATATTTTAGACTCCTTCATAACATTTCTAATAAATGTTATTCACAATAGAGATTGTCCTAGACATCTCTATTTATATAAGTCCAAGTTGTTATGAAATTTTCTCATTTTTGAGAAAAAAGTTTAAATTAAAAAAATAGAAAGCATTTATCAAGAATGGTATGCTTTCTAGTAATAAGGTCTGATTTATTTATGATATATAATAAATTGCAAAGGATATTATAGTTTAATTTTTAATATGTTAATAACTTGCCCTAATAATTATTTTTATTCAAATATGAGTGTATTAACTTTAAGTTAAAGTTAATTATATAGTTTTTTCATTAGCCAAAAATGAGGCTTTACATTTTATCCCTTCTTTTATTCTTTTAATAGAATAATCTATTATTGATATTATTCCTATAGTAATAGTATTAGATAGGATATATTTACTATTAAATACTATTCCTTGAAACATATATTCAAAGATAGTTTGATCTCCGACCATCATAGGGTATAAAAAATAGCAAATTGAATCTATCACAACACTCCAAATTAATATCGAAAATATAGCTAAAATTGTATTTAATCTTTTATTTTTTATTAAACTAATTGAGATACTAATTATAATAAATATGATTGCATTTACAAGTGGAAATGTTAAACCAAGTGATAAATTGCTTCCTATAAGCATATATGCTATCCACCCCAACATAAAAGCTATTGATATTATTCTATTTTTATTATAAGAACTACCTAACATAAATAATGAATTTATCATTTTTATTTTACCTCCCACTATTGTTCGAATTTTTCTATTTTAAAATTATACGTTTTTCCATTTTCAATTTGACAATTAGAAACTCCAACTGTAGCATATTGGTCATCTATATAATATGACCAATAATAGTTATCACCTTGCTCAATATTCATAATGGATGTTATATATTCTCCATATTCTGTTTTCTCAGTTATTATATTTAAATCTTCCAGATCCTTTAAAACATCTATTAAATATGTCTTTTCTGTCTCAACATTTTTATTATAAATATTGAGATTTTCCTTATCAAATACACTTATCATTATTTCTAATTTAGATTTTTGATAATCTTTTTTATAATTATTGATTATAATTCCTCCAATAATTACAATTATGATAAGTATTATACTTACAATTATTACTTTCTTTTTCATCTTATTACTCCTCGTTTGATATTTACTTTTACTTATTATTAAACACACTTGTATTTATAAAATCTGTATCTTGTTGTAGAGGCTTAACAATGTTTTTATTATAAAGTACATTTAATTCATGCAATGGTCTGGTCATTGACACATATAATAACTTCATATCAATATCTTTATTGGAATTGTATTCTCCTTCTGTAGCATTAGCCACAATTGCGCCATCAAATTCTAACCCTTTTGCAAGATAACTAGTTATTGTACAAATTCCTCCATCATATTCGGTGTCTGAATTAGTTATATTTTTGATTTCTATATTTTCGTTAATAAGCTTATTATTAATTAGTATCGCTTCTTCTTCATTCTTACATATTATAGCAATAGTTTTATATCCATTTTCTCTATATTTACTTAAAATAGATTTTATTAAGCAAATTTGCTCATTATCATTATTATAATTTATATATTTAACACATTCTCCATGTCTTATGACTGGTCTTGCAGTATTTAGATTTATATAACTTGTTATATTGTTTGCTGAATTCATTATTTCTGTTGTTGTTCTATAACTTTTTAACAAGTATTTCATCTCACATTTTTCATTAAATGTATTCTCTATTACCGACTTCCAATCTTCTACTCCTCTATATTGATATATCGATTGCGCTAAATCTCCAAATACACTAAATGTTGCATTTCTCAAAAGACTTTTTAAAGCATAAAAACTAAAATCTCCAAAATCCTGTGCTTCATCTATAGCCACTTGTCTATACTGATCATAGGGTTCTTCCCCTAATATTTTGCATTTAAGATATATCAATGCACTTAAATCTTCAAACTCGACCTTTCTTTCTTTTATATTTGATATGTTTTTTTGAATTTTTAATTTTATTTCATTGTAAAAGTCCGAGTCTATATAATTTTCTATGTTTGTAAGAAATTTTATATATATATTTATAATATTTTGAATAAGATTATTAAAATATTTATTTATACTAGATTTACATCCATTATTTATTTCTTTTTCAATAAAGTTTAATTTATCTAATTCATTTTGCTTAACATCTACTGACGCAGAATCTATATTTTTTTTATATTGTAACTTAATGTTATCGGTTATTTTTTCATAATTATCTTCTACATACTTAAATAGCATTAATTTTGTTCTGTCCAATTTTCTTTTTATGCTATTAAAAATAGTAGAATCTTCAATAGAAAAATATATATCCTTAATGGTGTTACTTGATATTATTTTATATCCTTTTAACTCTATACTTTTATTAGAAATTATACTCTTTTCAAAATCTTTTATAAATTTATCTATTGCCTCTTTAAAATTCATTGAAACTTTAAACTTTTCGTATTCTAACGTTCTCTCATTCTCTATAGATGCAACTAACTTATCTTCTTCATTGATTAACTTAACATCTTCCTTTATAGTTTCTGCGCAAAGTTCTTCATAAGTTAATTGTTTTACATTCTCTACATCTAAATCTGGTAATATAGCAGAGATATAATTAACAAAAAATTTATTTGGTCCTATAACCAAATATTGATTTGGCTTCACCTTTTCTCGATAATTATATACTAAGTAAGCAATTCTATGTAATGCAACAGTAGTTTTACCACTACCAGCAACACCTTGTACAATTATATTTTTAGATATTGGCTCTCTTATAATAGCATTTTGTTCTTGCTGAATTGTAGATACTATATTTTTTAGTCTATTATCTGCATTAGCATTTAAATATGGTTTTAATAGTTCATCATTTGATACAGTATCTACATCTTGTAGTGATTTTAGTTCTCTATTTTCTATATCATATTGTCTTTTTAATAATAATTCTCCTGTACATGTCCCTTCTGGTGCTGTGTAAGAAGCTCTGCCTATATTGCTGTCATAATACATTGATGAAATAGGTGCTCTCCAATCTATTGTAATATTGTTATTGTCTTCATCCATGACTCCAACTTTACCAATATATAATTTTTCTACGTTTGCTTCTCCATCTCTTGCGAAGTCAATTCTTGCAAAATATGGTTTATCTATGCTTTTTTCCATTAATTTTAATTTATTAGAATACATTTCAATAGAATTATTTATCATTAGTGGATTATTTGCATATATTTTTGGTATAGCATCCATTCTTAAATTATAATATTCCATAATATCTTTATACTTTTGAATAACATTATGTAAGTTTTCTTTCTCATTTTGGAACTCAATATTATCCATGATATATTCTCCAATTCAATAATTTCATGTTAAATTATATCATTAAATTCCTTACAGTTCAACTATTTTCCTTAATGATAGTTGATTACTCTAAAAAATCATGATAAAATATATAATATAGTTTAAAATAGGAGTTACACTTATTTTAGGAGGCTGAATTATGGATTTTGATAAAAATTATATTGGTAAAAAAGTACATGTATCAGTAGACAGAAAACTAGGGTCTAAACACCCAAATTGGGGGTTTATATACCCTGTTAATTATGGTTACATTCCCAATACTGTTAGTGGAGATGGTGAAGAGTTAGATGCCTACATACTTGGTGTATTTGAACCTCTCGATACTTTCGATGGCATTTGTATAGCTGTTCTTCATCGTCTAAATGAAAATGATGACAAGCTAATTGTAGTGCCAGAAGGCAAAAATTATACAGATGAGCAAATCGACTGTCTAACAGAGTTTCAAGAAAAATTTTTTAATCATATTATTATAAGGTAACTCTTATGTACAAAAAATTCTCACTTAATTATATTAAATTAAGTGAGTTTTTATTATTTACATAATATCATGTTCAGTTGACGAATATCTCTAAAAGTAGTATAATTTAAGTATATTGTTAATAAGGAGAAATGTATAAATGAAAAAGTTAGATGTAGTAACAGACAAACCTAATCAAATTCTCGTGATATCTGGTGCGAGTGGTTCTGGAAAAACAACAACTTGTGCTTTACTTCAATTTCTGTATCCAAAGAATTATGCTCATATTCCTTTTGATAGAAGTAGAGCTTCAAGACCTGGTGAATTTGGTTCAAGACATGTAGATGTTGAGACAATGTTCCAAAAATATAATGACGGTGAGTATTTTAATATAGCACCTGTAACACATAACGGATATGCAGCAATACGTACAGCAGACATTAATCAGGCATTTGCAGATGGTAAAGCAGCTGTCATAGAATTTCCTCTTGAACAAATAGACATTCTTGAAAAAACTTTCCACAAGCAAGTGTAACTGTTGTAGAGCTTGTCGCACCATCTGAAAAAGAACGTCTTAGACGACTAAAAAAAGACCATAAATATACAGACCAACGAATTGAAGGTGATGCATATGGCTCTGGTCGAATTGAAAGATACAAAGACGATAATTTACTGACTTTAGATGATCATAACCTTGTACTCATAACAGAAAGAGACAAGCTAGGTGATACTGTTTTCTCAATACATAGATATATGCAAATACAAAAGTTAACATTAGAACAGCTTACAAGTTTTGAAAAAAAAGAAGGTGTCAAAGGTGTTCAAAGTTTCTTAAAATCACTTAAAGTACCAAAAAACAACTTCTCAAAAGCAGAAAACTATGAATTTTTGGAACATAAACTACCAAAAACAGATGATTTTGAAAGATAATCGAGTAGAGAATAAATAATTATTTTATTTATTCCCTCTCACACCACCGTACGTACCGTTCGGTATACGGCGG
>CALXND010000052.1 GCA_944389655.1 uncultured Clostridia bacterium
AATATATTAACTATGGCTTATGATTAAAGTTACCTAATGCTGTGAATTGTAACAATATAAGTACTCTTTCGTTAATTTTTCAATTCAAACGTTAAGTTTTTACTCAACATATGCTTTAATATCTTTTATTGTTTCTTAATTTTAGGTTTAGCAATTAGTGATGCAATATATCCAAAGAAAATTGCGGCAGCAATTCCCCCGGCAGCAGCCTTTACTCCACCAATAAATGCTCCAAGTAAGCCAGAATTTTGTACTTCGCTAATTGCTCCTTTTGCTAAATTTGCACCAAATCCAAGTAAAGGAACTGTTGCACCACAACCAGCAAAATCAATTACATATTTGTATATACCAAGTCCACCGAAGTATTACTCCTGCAGTAACAAATACAACTAATATTCTTGCAGACGTAAGCTTCGTTTTATCTATTAAAATCTGTCCAATAATACATATTAGCCCTCCTACAATAAAGCACCTTAGTAATTGCATCCAATCAATACTTTGTAAAAAATCCATAAATTTTATTCCTTGAAATAAATTTAGGTTTTCAATGGATAAACCCATAAACCATTTATTTTAATTTAAATTCTCAATAGCTATTGCATGTGCTATGCCTGGAATACTTTCTCCTTGTTGTGAACTTGTTGAATTCATTAATGCTCCTGTTGCCATTAGTAATAGCTTGTTAATTTTATGTTCTTTTAACATTTTATAAAAATAACCTGAAAATACTGATCCTATACAGCCGCATCCGCTTCCTCCAGAATGTGTATCTTGAGCTTCCTTATCAAATATTAAGACCCCACAATCATTATAGTTATTCTTGATATTATATCCCTTAGTTTCAGCCATCTCCGTCAAGATTTCTTTTCCTATATAACCAAGATCACCAGTTATTATAGCATCATAGTAACTAGGTTTTCTTCCTGTATCTTTAAAATGAGTAATTAGCGTATCTAATGCTGCTGGTGCCATTGCTGCCCCCATATTATTGGCATCTTTTACCCCCATATCTACTATTTTTCCTGGTGTAATATATGTTATTTGAGGACAGTCTTTATTTAGATTCGTATTGGATAAAATTGCTGCTCCCGAGCCTGTAACAGTCCATTGTGCACTAGGTGGTCTCTGATTTCCTAGTTCTAGAGGAAATCTAAATTGTTTTTCGGCACTACAAAAATGGCTAGACGTAGCACATAAAACATTTTTAGCAGCTCCTCCATCAATAAATATACTTCCTAAACACATTCCTTCCACAAACGTAGAACATGCACCAAATATTCCAAAAAACGGTATGTTTATTTCTCTTAATCCAAAACTTGAAGAAATACATTGATTAAGCAAATCTCCTGCAAAACAATATTCTATATCAGTACTCGGAATTGCTGATTTTGCTATAACAGAGTTTACATTCTCTTTAATTATTTTACTTTCTGCTTTCTCCCATGTTTTTTCTCCCCAAAACTCATCTTCTAAGCATTGATCAAAGTATTTAGCTAGTGGTCCTTGCCCTTCTTTTGGGCCAACAATAGACGATGTTTCAAGAATATATGGTGGTGAGCTAAACATAATTGTTTGATTTCCCAATTTTCTCATTTTCTTCATTCCTTATATTAAATTTACAATCAATTTTGTATTATCACATTAAATAAATGATTGTATAAGAAAAATTTAATGTCTTTTATTTAAAAGAAAAATGTAGCAATTATGCCAACTATTACAGATGCTGATATGCCAAAAACTAAAACAGGTCCTGCAACAGTAAACATCTTTCCTCCAACTCCCATAACATAACCCTCAGACTTATATTCTATTGCTGGCGATACTATAGAGTTAGCAAAACCAGTTATAGGAACAAGAGAACCTGCTCCTGCAAATTTTCCAATTTTATTAAATATATTTAGGCCTGTTAAAATTGCTGCAATACCAATTAAAATAATAGATACTATCGTCGAACTTTCTGTGTCTCCTAAACCTTGATATTTGCAAAAATCAAATATTATTTGTCCAATTGAACATATTAGTCCTCCTACCCAAAACGCATTAAAGCAATTTTTTAGAATTGGAGAATTTGGTGATTTTTTATCTACGTAATCTAAATATTCTTGCTTTGTTTCTATACTTTTCATACATAATCATTCCCTGTATAAAATATTTAGGTTTTTAGATGGGTTTTACCTATAAACCACTATTTCTTTTACTAGTCTCTATCTCTATCGATAACAAATGATAAATCTAGATCAACATAGTATTGAACTAGTTTTCTTCCATCTATTTTTGCTCTCTGGTCTATTACCCTTACAGAAGTTAAATAATCAATAGTTTTTGATGCTTCTGCTACTGCTTGAACCACTGCATCTTTCCACGAAACATTAGATGTTCCTGTAATACTTAAATGTTTTTCTATACCCAATTAAAATCAACCTCCAATTTAAATAATTTTAATTATATGTTTTCCAATAATTTTCAAAATATACAAAAAATTTAATTTTGTTTTATAACATTATTGGATACATGATAATATATTTAAATCCCCATATCCTTATATATTAAAAATATTGTATCGAATATGTCGGTCAAGCTGATTTTCAAACTAATTCTAAAGAAATTTTTGTAGCGCCCTCACGGCAATGCGTGAGATTCCCTACAAAAATTTCATAAGAATTAGTATTCTCAAATCACTTTCCATTCCATATTCTCACAAATTTTGAATATATAAGGATATGGGGGGATGTTTAGAATAAATCTTATCCAATAATGTTGTAAAACAAAATTAAACCAAAAAGAAAAAATGTAGGCTATACCTACATCTTAATTACGCGTAATAAAATATATATTTTTAAGCTCTAGTTACTTTTCCAGAACGAAGACATTTTGTACATACATATATTGTTTTTGTATTTCCATTTACTAAAGCCTTCACTCTTCTTAAATTAGGTCTTATTACTCTTGAAGTTCTTCTACTAACATGAGAACGAGCTATACTTATTTTATTTCCGTGTGATATTGATTTTTCACATATTTCACATTTAGCCATTTTTTGCACCTCCCTATATGCTAGAATAAAACTGACTATTTATAAATATACCATAAAATTCATATAAATACAAGTATTTTTGAAAAAAAATTTTAAAAGTAGAAGCCTAAGCCTCTACTTTATATATATAATCTCTATTTAAGATTTCCTATTTCTACATTTTCAATAGTATTGTCTTCTGTAGCTGCAAACTCTATTGTAACTTTGTCGCTATCCTTTGTAGCTGTTACTTTAGCGCCTGTACCATTTAATCCAAATGATGCTAAAAATTCTTTAACTTCATTTAAATTATCTTTTGTTACATTATCTTTTTTTAATAATTCTTCATCTGTTAAGTCAACAGATACTTCTGTTAATGTAACTGGTGCTTTTGTTTTTGCAACTGCATTTATTGTAGAAGTTTGATCTTTGTCTACTGAAACAGTTATATTCTTATCTCCTGTAAATGCTGGATTTGTTATATCAACATCACCTGAATTTACTTCTATATTTAATTCTGCATTTACATTAGCATTTGTTGATGATACTGTAACTTTTCCGCCTTTTGATTTTATTTCGATTGTTCCTGCTTGAGCTGCTGTAAAGTCATCTGAACCAACAAAGTTAATTGTTAATGTTTCTGCGTCTTCCATTACATTCTCAAATACTAAATCATTTGCTTCTTCATTTACTGTAACATCTAGTTGATTTGCTGTAGAAGCATCTATTGCTGTTTCTAATGCACTTGTTACTTTAGCTCCATTTATAATAACTGTAGAGTTAGCTGCAACTGTAACTTTCTTAGCATTTGTTACTTCTACACCATCTGTTAATGTTACTTTTTCTGCATTAACATTAGTTAAATCAAATATAGAATTGCTTCCTCTTAATATAACTTCTTTTACACCTGTAGCTGGTGTTTTTATAGTTTTGTTATATCCGTTACTTGTAATGTCGAATACTGCTTCCTCTAAACCTGTAAGACCAGAAAAATCTCTTATTGCAACATCTACATCTGCTGATGCTCCACCATCTAATTTTAGTGTGATTGTTTCATCTTCAATTGTTACAACATCACCTGGTTTTAATGTGTTTATTACTTTTAATGAATTTGCTAATTTGCTACTATTATTGTAGTTAGCTAATTCATATGAAGCTTCTCCTACAACAACTTTGCTTTCTGATACAGAATATACTTTTCCAGCCTCTTTAGCTTCTTTTTCTGTTGCAACAACAGTTAAGTTCTTAAGCTCTGGTAATGTACGTACTATTGCAGAGTAATCTGACTCTACTTCTTCTCCATTTACAACAGCTATAAGTTTAAATGAATATGGTGAGTTACTTTCTAATCCATCTATAACTATTTGTCCATCTTTATTTATCTCTACATCTTTTGTAGCTTTTAAAGTTAAAACTGGTTCTTCTGGACTTCCACTTTCATTTACATCATATACTCTTACTTTATATGTTGTTGTTTCTCCTTCTATTTTTACTCCTGTAGCATTTAGAACTACTTCATTTTCTGATGTTTCAGCATATGCTACACTAGGTGTTCCTACTTTATAGAATTGGCTTGATGCTACTTCATCAGAATTTATTTTAGCCATTTGGTTTTCATTTGCATTTACAACCACTTTTGCAATATAGATTGTATTAGTCTCTATACTGCTTGTTACTTCTACTTCTGTTTTGTTATCAGCTGGTGTTGCTACTGTATCATCAGCTACTTCTTTTCCATCTACTATTGTAAATAGTTTAATTGTATAATCTTTGAAGCTTCCTTCTGCATTAGCATTTTTCCAAGATAACATTACTTTTCCATCTTCATTTCTGAATTGTAAATCTGTAACAGCTGCTAGCTTTTCTACTTTAACTTCTGCTGAAGCTGTTGGAGCTGAAGCATTTGACATATCTGTAGCTTCTTGATAAACTTCTACTTTATATGTTCCTTCTTCTGTCATTTTATCTGTAAATGTTGCTTTAAAAGCTGTATCTGTATTTTCTATACCATTACCATTTGTTGCAACTGCAATTGCTTTTCCATCTTTATATAATGTTGCAACATAATTTGTTCCGTCAACTCCTGTCCAAGTAAAATCTGCTGCTGCAGCTTTGCTTAAATCTGGTGCTACAACTTCTTTTATTGCTTCTGGTGTAGTAACATCTGCACTATCATTTGTTATAATTGCTGATGTCATTTCAGATCTACTTCCATATTCATTTTCTAATACATACCATACTTTAGATGCTTTATTTGTTTCTAATTCATTTACTAATTCTACACCTGATACTTTGTTTCCAGAAACTTCTATAGTATTAACAAGTTTATCTGTTGAATCTGGTTCGTCATTTTGAACTAAATAATAAACTTTTGTTATATTACTATCTCCACATGCATCTAATGATAAAGTTGCTATTTTTGTTCCTGTACGGCTAGTTTTTACATTAGCAGCCATTGGTATAGTAGTATTTTTTTCTGCTGTAAATTTAGCAACTATTTTTTCTCCTTCTTTTAGTTCACCTTCTATTTTTCCATCTTTTAAAGTTGCAACTGAACTATTTAGTTTTATTTCGCTATAGTCCTTATGAGCCTCTAAGCTTGTTGTTTTAATGCTCTCAGTACCTTCCTCATCTCTTAGTACTATAGTTAATCTTTTACCTTCATCAAATGTTTCTGATGATTTTATTTTTGCTACTGTACTATTTACATTTTGGTTATTAATATATCCATTATCATTAATTGATACTGTATATATAGACTCTTCCTCTTCTGGCTCTTCTGCTTCTGGTACTTTGTCTATGGCTGTTTCATTTCCTAAGTAGAATTGTTGAATTCTTAAAGCATCAAATGTATCTATAGTTCCATCATTTATAACGTCTGCTGCTTCATTCTTAAATGCATCTGTTCCTAATGTACCTAAATATATTTGTTGTGCTTCTATAGCATCAAATGTGTCTACCATTCCGCTTTTGTCTACGTCTCCGTATACTATTACTGAATACTCTGTTCCATCTGCTTTAAATGTATCACCTGTTTTTAATACATAGTTCTCATCTGTAACATTGTTTCCATTTACTAATTCTAGATTTGTAAATTCTCCTTTAACATCTTTTACAGTTACTTTTGAATCTTTGTTTTCTAGAACATATGGTACAACTGTTCTTCCTTCTATTAATTGTTTATAAACTCCAGCTGGTTTTAAATAATCACCTGCTGTAGCTTTTACATTTGCCCCTAGAACACTAGCAGATAAAATTCCTGCTAGTGCTAGAGATGAAATTATTTTTTTCTTATCCAAAATAATCCGCCTCCTATTATTTATTTAAAAATTATTTTTTTATTGCTTTGAATGTTATTATAGCTGCTGCTACTAATATTACAGCTCCTACTGCGATTGCTGGTAATAAGCTTCCTGTTTGTGGTAATCTTGTTATAGGGTTACCATCTTCATCAACATATTCAGATGAACCTTTGTTTTCATCTTTGTTTCCTTCTTCACCTTTATTTTCATCTGGTGTTGTTGGTTCTTCTTTATCTGGGTCTTCTGGTGTTGATGGATCAGTTGGCTCTTCTTCATCTGGGTTTTCTGGATCAGTTGGTTCTTCTGTTGGTTCTGCTACTGTAACATTAACAGTTGTGCTTGCAAAAGTTGGTTCTACTCTACCTTCTTCTGTTTTTATAGCTGCATTTGAAATTGTGAATGCAACATTTTCTCCATTTTCTATTGCTTTAAATTGTAATGTTAATGTGTCTGCTGTTGTTGTTGCTCCTGTTGCGAATGCAGATACTCTAACTGTTCCATTTCCTTGATCTGCACTAGATGTTGCTTCTAAAGCAGATGAAGCTGAATCTGCAACATATTCATATTTTGTTGCATCATATGCAACATCAAATTGGATTACTTGTGTAGGTTCATCAACTTTTACAGTTAATGTAACTATATCTCCCTTTTTAATTTCTGTTTTATCAGCTGTAAACTCTGCTGCGTTAACTGATGTAACTAACATCATAAGTACTAGTGTAACTATTGTTACGATTCCTAAAATTTTCTTTCTCATTTTTTATCCTCCTTTATTCTTTGGTAATGCCCTAAAACTTCCATTACCATATTTTGAACATTATAATGTTCTAGTTTTTTCTTGAGGTGAAATTCTATACCTCTCTTGCTTTTAGCATAAGTCTTGTCAATCCTCCGGGTATTACAAGTAATTAATGTTACCTCCCTTTTATTATTTGTATCTTGATTTAAACAACTTAAGTCTGTTGGAGAAATAGTTTTTTTCTCATATATTTTATATGTAACCTTCGCACTATTTTCTTTATCTATTATATAGAATGTGTCTCCAATTTCTAATTTTTTTAAATTATTAAACAATCCTCTGGCATTATGACCAGTGATACAAAAATTTCCTCTTTCGTTTAAATCCGGTCCATAAAATTTGGTAACATCTAGATTTAAGGAATATTCTGTGGTTTTGTTTAAAATGTAATTCTTAGCATCTATCTTATCTATTACTATTTGTCCCAAAACTTTGTAATTTTCTATTTTATCTGGCATATCTACATCTACTATTTCATCTTCTTCTATTTCATTTACTACTTCATTAGAAATAATATTTTCTTCAAGGGGATCTATTGAATTTTCAATTATTTCTTCATTTTTTTCACCATCTTTTAGAATATTTATTACACAAAAGACAAATACTATTAGTATAATAAATAATACTGCTAATTTCTTCTTGTTTACTTTTCCCTTAACTCTTTCTCTTGTATGCTTACCACAGTGCTTCTTTTTCACTTAACTTATAGAATTCACCTCCTTTTTCTTTAACCTGTTTTAGGTTATCTTGGAATATTTTAATCTATTTCAGGTTAAATGTCAATAACCTAAATCAGATTATTTTAAAATTTTTTTTATACATATATTATAATATTTTTTTAGGAGTTTTTATGTATAGAAGATTACGTGAATTAAGAGAGGATCATGACTTAACTCAAGCACAAATTTCAAAATATTTAAATATGTCACAGACTGGTTATTCTAAATATGAGACTGGTGAGAATGATGTTCCAACTAAGATATTAATAGAACTTGCTAAATACTACAAAACATCAATAGATTATTTACTTGAGTTAACAGATAATCCCAAACCTTACGAAAGAAATAAATAACACACAAAACTGGTTTTATAACCATATTGTTTTTGTGTGTTATTTTATTGTATAGAATCTAATTAAAAAATATATGTCAAATTTTAAAATAATTACTTATTTCCTCTAAATTTTCAAAATTGCTTTGTCTTACTATATCATATGCTACAATTGCAACAGAATTAGCCAAATTAAGTGATCTTAGTGTAGGTCTCATAGGAATTCTTATTGTTTTATCAATATATTTTAAAAGTAAGTCTTCTGGCAATCCTTTCGTTTCTTTTCCAAATAATGCAAATATTTCATCCATATCTCCATAATTTGGCTCTGAATATACATGCTTTCCTTTTGTAGTTACAAGAAACATATTATGAGTATTTGGATTATATTTCTCTAAGAATTTTTCTAGTGATAAGTGTTCTTCTATATCAAGCTTATCCCAATAGTCTAAACCTGCCCTTTTTACTGCTTTTTCTGATATGCTAAATCCTAATGGATAAACTAAGTGAAGCTTTGCACCAATAGCTGCACATGTTCGTGCAATATTTCCTGTATTTTGTGGTATTTCTGGTTCTACTAATACTATATTTAATTTCATTTTGTTTTCCTTTCTTATTGTATTATAATTTCGATTAATATTATATGTAGTTTAATTTTCCATGTCAAGATAATTATAAGAATTTCCGCTTTAGTATAATAGTAAGAACTTAATCAAAAGTATCTCTTTTAATACTTGATCTATAGCATTTTATCTGATAAAATAGAATTATATCAAATTTGGTAATCTCCTTTTGGGATTAACATATATAAGTATTAAACTACATCAATTAATATTGAAAAGGAGGAAATATATTTATGAACAGAACAAGTACCGTATATGTTTCAAAGGAAGACAAAAAACTATTGCAAAAATATTCTGAGGAAATAGGAAAGATTTTAGAGAAATATCCATATTCCAATGATTACTCAGAGCATTTTGTCACAACAATGACGAGGTTAAAAAACGCTTTTTCTGAACTATCTCATGAAATAGATCTTTTAGATGTTAAATAATTCAGATTGTTCTATTCAAAAAAAGCTATCTAAAAAGTATTATTACTTCTTAAATAGCTTTTTTATCTTTATGCTTTTTTTGCAAGTTCTGCAATCTCTGTAAATGCCTTTGGATCTGTTATAGCAAGTTCTGCTAACATCTTTCT
>CALXND010000053.1 GCA_944389655.1 uncultured Clostridia bacterium
GACTCTATAGTAATTCCTTCTTTTGTTTTAGTTGTAACAACAGCACTCATTCCTGTTGCTGTTCCTGCTTTTACTGTCATGCCAAGAGTAGATGACTCAATATCTTCTTTATATGTTTGTGGTACACATTTTTGTGTTTGACTGATTGGCGTTAAACCTAATTTTGAACAAAGCCAACCATTTACATTCCACATATATGATGGTGAATATTCTCCTGAATTGATTATTTTTTGTCTATCTTCATCACTCATTCTATCAACTTCTGCAATTTCTTTATCAAACTCTTCTAAAGATAAACCAGCACCATGAGCTCTTGCTAAGGCTATTCCATAATCTTCAACATTATATGAAGAGCTTCCTTTTATTTTTGTAATTTTTTGTGTAGAACCTGCAATAGCACTTATTAATTCTCCCCAATATATATCTTGATATCCGCTTCCTGTGATTGTACAACCGTTCTTTTTAGCTAAGTCATCTATTTCATCAGTAACAGTTGGATTTGAATTAAATGGGAAGAAAGCTTCCTCACAAGTAGAAATTGCATTAATTCCAAGTTTAGCACAAAGCATAAAAGCATCTTTAATATCATTAAGCAAACTCATAGTAGTAACAATAACAATATCCGGTCTTAGTTTCTGTAAAATTTTTTCTGCGTCCTTTACATCAGAAACAGTAACTCCTTGTTTTTCTCCTCCCATTATATCTCCAATATCTTTTCCAATAACAGATGGATTTACATCAAAAGCACCTACTATTTCTCCACCTTTCTCAAAGACATATCTCATAGTATAAACAGACATTTTGCCCGTACCATATTGCACTACTCTTACTTTTCTATCCATATGCACCTCTCCTTTATATAAAAATTTATACATAGATTATATCACTAAAATTAGAAAAGTATACAAAAATTTTTGCGCAATTGGGGACGGGCTTGTTTTGCGCAACTATTATTTTAATTTTTCGGTAAATTTATATATTTTTTATTTTTAATCGAAGCGCTTAAGGTGGGGACCGACAAGTTTACAAACTGTCATGCGAGGTTAAGATCCGAGCATTTACAGGTTGTACGCAGTTGGGAGCCGGAGACTAAAAATAAAAAATATATAAATTTACATTTGAACATATAATTGAATTTGCGCAAAACAAGCCCGTCCCCAATTGCGCACTAGCCTCCAAATAGACTTGTAATAAATTTCCATATTCCACTAAATATTCCAGTTATGATTGCCACTATAATATCTATAAATGTTTTTAAGATTGTGTTGCTTTCATAGAAATTAACCATCCAATTATGAGTAGGTGGAATAAACCATAATGCTACAATAATTGCTACCATTATTATAATTACTATTATGATATCTCTTATATTTTCTTTAGTAATTTTATGTTTTATCTTATATCCTAAGTTTCTCAAATAATTCTCATATGCATTTTGATATTCCTTATTTAAGTTTTCTTGCATTTTTTGTCTTTGTCTTCGCTCTTCTTCTTGCAATTTTCTTTCATATTCTTTGCTCTTTAAATCAAATTCCCTTTTTTGTTTTTCTTGCCAATTTTCTGCCTCATAATTATTGTATTCAGCATTTGCTCCATTTTGCTTCTGATAATTAATATTATTTGTAGTCTGCGTATAACTGCCTTGCATATTTTCTGCTTTTTCCTGCTCCCTTTCCGTTTTAAGCTTTAAATCATATGCATTTCTTTTTTCACTATCTCCTAAAACTTCATATGCCTCATTTATTTGCTTCATTTTTGCTTCCGCTTTTGATTTATCGCTTGGTGCCTGCAAGTCAGGATGATATTTTTTTGCTAAAACTTTATATGCTTTTTCTATTATTTCAGGTGAAGCCGATTCGTTCACCTCTAATATTTCATAAAATGTTTTCTTCATACCTTCCCCTTATTGGTAATAATTTATATTAAAATTATATCATTTTTAATTAAAAAATAATAGTATTTTATCTATATTTGTGATATAATTATTTTGTATTTTTACTTAAAATACTTCTTTTAATTTTGTTTTTTAGTTATTTATGCTAATCTTCAATTTATTCAATAAACATGAATTAAAGAGGTGATAAATTTTGAAATTAACATCTAATGATGAAACACTTGCAGAAAGTAAGGTTTTAATTTTATACATTTTGAACAGTGTAAAAAAAGCTATAAGTAACAATGCTTTATATAAAATTGTACTATCTGTTTTTGATATGAATTATTTTTATTTTCAGCAATTTTTAATAGATTTAGTAAAAAGCGACTTTGTACTTACTTATGATCAAGAAGACCAGCATATGTATTTAATTACTGATAAAGGCATTACTACTCTGGAGCTTACAGAGGACTTACTTCCAGGAATTATAAAATTACAGGTGGATACTAATTTAAAGTACGCTTTAGATGATGTTAATGAGGAAAACTCTATTGTGGCTGAATATACACCAGTTAACGAAAATTATTATAATGTAACTTGCAAAATCATGGAAAATAACGAATGTCTTTTTGAAGTAAAGACTTTTGCTGGCTCTCGAGAACAAGCAAAACAAATTGTAGAGAATTGGAAAAACCATGCTGGTACAATGTATCCAGACTTGTTAGATATTCTAACTCAAGATTTTGGAGATGAGCCTCCTTCTGATAATACTAAAAAAACATCTGACCATGCTATAGGCTCACCAAGAGATGTATACAATTATGATGTAATAAATAGAGGTGTTAATGAAACTGATGAGGAAAATCATTCTTCTAGAGAGCTCACTTCTGATAAGCCTTCTAATAGCTCTGATGTAATAGAAGGTAATATGAATTTATTTGATATAATGAACCACAACAAATAATTTTACCGTCATATTATAAATGACGGTAAAATTATTTGTAAATTGCATTTTCTATAACTTTAAAATTAGTTCAAATTAATATTGTCTTCCCCATATTACCATTGTATTAGCTGGCTTTCCACAACAAACACATTTGTCCCCAACTGTTTCTTGTTTAAAAGGTATGCATCTAGATTTTGCTCCAGTTAATTCATGTACCTTTTCTTCGCATTCTGGCGAACCACACCACATTGTCTTTACATATCCTTGATTGCTTTCTAGATTTTTAATAAATTCATCCATATTATTTGCAATAGTAGTTCTATCTACAACCCTTTTTGCACATTCTTCATACATATTCTTTTGTATTTCTTCTAAAATGTTCTCTATTTTGTTTTCTAGCTCTATTAAATTTACTTCTATTTTTTCTGCATTATCCCTTCTAACTAGTACACATTTATTAGCTTCAATGTCACGTGGCCCTATTTCTAATCTTATTGGTACTCCTCTCATTTCCCAATCATTAAATTTGTATCCTGTAGAATACTGATCTCTTATATCTAGTTCTACTCTATATTTTTCTTTTAACTTTTTACATAGTTCCTCTGCTTTTTCTTTTACTCCATCTTTATGCATTGCTACTGGAACAATAACAACTTGAATAGGCGCTACTTTTGGTGGTAATTTTAAGCCTCTATTATCTCCATGTGCCATTATAACAGCACCTAATAGTCTTGTACTAATTCCCCAAGATGTTTGATAAGCATATTCTTCTTTTCCTTCTCTATTTTGGAACTTTATTTCAAATGGTTTAGAGAAATTTTGACCAAAGTAATGTGATGTACCTGCTTGCAGTGCCCTACCATCGTGCATTAAAGTTTCTACAGTATATGTAGCTTCTGCTCCTGCAAATTGTTCTGTTTTGGTTTTTTTGCCTTTTAGCACTGGAATTGCAAGTAAATTTTCAATTACATCGGCATATACATCAAGCATTTTTAATGTAAATTCTTTTGCTTCTTTTTCTGTTTCGTGTATAGTATGACCTTCTTGCCATAAAAATTCCCTTGAACGCAAAAATGGCCTTGTTTCCTTTTCCCATCTAAGCACATTACACCATTGATTATATAAATATGGCAAATCTCTCCAAGACTTTAACCATTTTGAATACATTGTTGAAAATATTGTTTCAGAAGTTGGTCTAACACAAAGTCTTTCTTCTAATTCTTGACCTCCTCCCATTGTAACCCATGCTACCTCAGGCGCAAAGCCTTCTACATGGTCCTTTTCTTTTTGCAGTAAACTTTCTGGTATTAGAACTGGCATTGCAAGATTTTTTACACCATTTTCCTTAAACTTTTTATCCGCGTATTTTTGTATATTTTCCCATATAGCATACCCATATGGTCGTATTGATATAAATCCTTTTACCTCTGTATAATCTGCAAGCTCTGCCTTAAGCACAATATCTGTATACCATTGTGAAAAATCATCTTCTATGTTAGTTATCTCTTTTACAAAATTTTTATCACTCATATCTATTTTAAAAATCCTTTCCTTAAATTACTTTTATTCATCTATTTTTACACTATTATCTGCACTTTCCCTTTCGGGCTCTGGAGCCTCCTCGTTTTCTTCTATAATCTCATCTATAACTATTTGCCTATTTTTATCTAGTTTATATTTTGGAAGTGGTGGTAGTTCTTTAAGGCTTGTTAAACCAAACATTTTTAAAAACTCTTTTGAGGTTTTGTATGTCATTGGCTTTCCTGGTGCATCTAATTTTCCACTTTCTTCTATTAAATTATAGTCCAGCAATTTATATATAGTTCCGTCAGAATTAACCCCTCTTATAGTCTCTATTTCCGCTCTAGTAATTCTAGGGTTATATGCTATAATTGAGAGCGTTTCCATTGCTGCTGTGGACAAACTTGGCTTGCTCCTTTTATCGAATACAGGATATATATATTCATAATATTCTTTTTTTGTACACATTTGATATGCATCATCTACATTTATTATTGAAATTCCTCGCCCTTCACTTTTGTATTCATTCTTTAGGCTATTTATTGCTTTTATTACTTCTTCTGAGCTTAACTCTAATGCAGACATAAGTTCATTTATCTTAACTTCTCTACCAGCAGCAAACAAAATTGCCTCTATTACACCCTTTGCCTTTTCTAACTCCATTTTTCTTTCCTTTCGCCTTTCTCTAATTACGATTTGTTGTTTGTTTAAATTTTAGCTTAACTGTAATCTATATATATTGTAAGCAAATTCTAATTTTTCCTTTCTATTTTATCATTTATTTTCTTTATTGTAAACATCTTGACTTTGTAAAATTTTAAACTTATAATTATACTGTAAATATTTAGAAGCTAATATTAGCTTAAGCATGGAGGTTAAATATGTACACATATAATAAAGATGATAAATCTTATACGTTTTCTTCTGACGAACTAGATATTGATGCTATTATAAATCTAGAAGAGAGTGGAGATAATCCTAAAGAGAACCAAAATATAAATCAGAAGCCTAAGAAAATTGAAGTAATTAATGGAGGAAATGATTTAGATATTTCTCCTGTTAACGATTACCTCGAGGTAGAAAAACCAAAGAATGAAAAAAGAGATAATATAGTTATACCAAAAGAACAATAGCGGGCTTTTTAGAATTTTTTCTCTATTTTTAACATTTTAAACCCGCGTTATTGTTCGCGCGCCAAATTTTACTTTGTAAAATTTGTGTGCATTTGGCGTAGCCGTTCTAGTATAGGAAAAAAAAGTGAGAAATTGAGGCACTCCTGCAACTTCTCACTTTTTATGGAATTTTTTATGTTTTGAATCTATATTAAATTTATATAGCTTCCTTACTTTCTTCTACTACATCATTCTCGCTTGGATTTTTTTCTATAACTTCTAATGTTGATACAGACACTTCATAAGCAACTCTATTTTCTATGCTACCATCTTCATGTTTTTTCTCGTATTGTCTTGATTGAACTCTACCAACAACTTTTATTTCTGTTCCAACTGCTACAGTTTCACAGAATTTTGCATTTCTTCCCCATGCTATGCAAGGGATGTAGTCTGATTTATTATATGATCTATTTACTGCAAGTAAAACATCAGCTATTTCTCTGCCAAAAGGTGTTTTTCTGTAGATTGGTTTTCTACAAATATATCCATCTAGCACAACTTCGTTTGTAATAAAGTCTTTACCAACTGGTATATCTGCTTCTTGGTCTTCTAAGAAATCTGCACTCTTAGCAAATACTGTAAGTACTAATCTGTTCTTTTCTCCTTCATAACTATTATAAGATCTGAACTGTCCTGTAATTGACATTTTGCTTTCTAATGGTAATCCTTTTTCTGTTATTAATCTTTCTGAGATAGTAACTGGTATACTATCAAAATTTCCACTTAAACGTGGTACACTTAAATCAAATACATAGAATTTTTCTCCATATATTTCGTGACTTAATTTTTTTTCACTTGTTACCTTTCCCACTAATGTAATGTGGTTATTGTCTAAATACATAGTATTCAATTGATTTTCCTCCCCCATTTGTTACTTTATTGCATGTTTCCATGCAAACGTGCTTTTAGCACAATAAGTCCGTTTTTTTCGATACTTATTTACATTTTCTTATGCTGAATTTTTTAAATGTTTTCTCATATTGTCTATTATACTACGTTTTTTTAGTTTTGTCTACATAAAATGTTATTTTTTTGCATTTTTTTTAATTTTTGTTATTTTTATGTCGATTTATGTCGTATAGCACTTTTACAATCTCTGTCCCTATAATTGCATATTTATCAACGTTTTCATCATTATTCATCTTAAATTCTTGCGGTTCTATTTCTTCATTATCTATATTTAAAATACAAGTTTGTAAACAAATTATTATATTTTTTTCATCAATGCTTGATACTGTAAATGTAGATTTGTTATTAAATCCATATGTTATTGCATTTTCTTTATTACTAAATTGTAAATCATTGTTTAATATCAAATATTTTGACTTTACTATAATTTTATTTAGTTGCACATCATTTTTTATTTGTCTATCCACGAGTATTGTCTCGAAAACTATATTTTTTATATTTAATATATTTTTTTCACTAATAAAAATTATATTGTCATCCTTAAATATCCCCTTTAAGTTTTCTTTTACATAATGCTCATTTTTTTGATTTGTTATAACACCAATAAAAGGCATTTCCTTACTCCTAAAAATATATTTTTATATATTATTGGTATTTTTGTTAAATTTTATACAATATATTTTTAATTATCTGTACTATTTATAATATTTGCAATTTCGTTTGATATATCGTTATTTTTTTGTACCTTATTATTTATCGTGTTATTTGTATTAACTGCATTTGTAGATGTAACTATTGCATTATTAGTTTCTGTATGATTCAACCCTGCTGCTGCAACGAATAAAATAACTACAGTGCAAATTGCTAAAACATATGATATTATTTTGGATTTATCTATAACAAAAAACATAATTCCCTCCATTTTCCTTTTGCATATTATGATTATATGTTTGTCACAAGAATTTTATTCCTCCTTTTGTATACTTTTAGTCATATATCTCTACTGCTTTAACAACTACTCTTTTAATTGCTCCAAGTGTACATGTAGTTAAAGTTATCTCTCGTTCTCCTTGTGTTTCTTGAGATAACGAACTTGTATCATAAGGAGATACTCTATCTATTTTATATACTCCATATTTTACTGTTCTATCATATGTATCTGTTATTTCGATTGTATCTCCTATTTCAAGTGAGCTAATATATCCAAATGTATCTCTATAGTTATGACCTGCTAAGCACAAATTACCAGTTTTATTTATTTCTGGTCCACATACTTTTGTGCATGAAAGTTTTAAAGTTTTTTCTGAAGTTTCCTCTAAAATATATTTTTCTACATTTATTTTAGGTATGGATATTTTCCCTATTACCTTATATCCTTCTATTTCCTTTGGCATATTCTCGTATTCTTTTAAATTTAGTGTTTCTCTTGCTTCTGCTATTTGCTCTTCTCCAATAATATTTATGTTTTCTTCTTTTCTATGATTTATATTTTTTGTATTTATAGTTTTTGTAATTGATATTATATTATTATTTTCATAACCATTACATATAATAATTATGAAAATAATCAATATTATTACAACTAATATACATAGAATTTTTTTCATTTTTCTATTCTTTCTATTTTCTTATAACTCTAAAATATACAAGTGCTACAAGAGCCAGTATTACTGCCGCATATATGATTATTTCTGTTATACTTGTTCCTGTTTGTGGTAATTTTTCTATTGTATTATTTGCTTCTGTATTTTCTACCACTTCATTTACAGTAGTCTCGTCTTCAAGCACTTCAACATCAAATGTTTTACTAATTATTTCACTTTGAGAATTTTCCATATTTACTAAAGTTAGTTTTATAGAATATTTTCCAACCTCATCAAATGTTACCTTTACAGGTGTTTCATTTTCAAATGTTCCACTTACTGGGAAACCATCTTCTGGACCCCAATAACCTGTTTGAGCTATATCAATTTCTTGATTCAATGAATCTTTTGCAATTATTTTTGGTGTACTTGGCCCTGTAACCTCTACATTTACTCTAACTTTTGCATATGTAGTTGCATTGGTTCCTCTTAATATTACAGTGGCGTCTTTTGTTTGATTTAAAATAATATCCCCTGTGTAATTTAATTCAAATTCTAATTCGTTAGCAGCTCTTACGGGATAACAAAAAATACATAGTATCATTAGTGTAGTTAACAATAAACAACTAATTTTTTTCAATGTAATATCTTCCTTTCCTTTTATGATATTACATGTATATTATCTTCTTTGCTTTTTATGCTTTTTAGATTGATATTTAATTATCGTTATTTCATTTTTTTATTAAACTTTCTATTTTACAACATAATTTTCACATTTTTTACATTTTATTCATAAGATATACTAAGCTTAGGAGCTTAGGAAAGGAGATATTTTAATATGGAATATGAAAAAAATATATGTCCAGTTCTAGAGGTTGATGGAATTCTAGCATCTGGAAAACAATTTGATTTAGATATTACAATTCCAGAAGATAATCGTAGTGTAATTTATGGGGTTGTTAAGGATTGCTATCAAGAGCCAGTATGTGATGCTGTGGTAAAACTTATAGAGGTAGTTTGTGATTGTGGTAAAGAGGAAAGAAGACCTGTATCTCACACATTTACTGATGAAAATGGAGAATTTGTTTTTGGCCCTTTATGCGCTAACAGATTTTATGAAATAGAAATTTGGGTAGATAGAGTTAAACATTGCAAAATATGTACAAAGGCAGAACATGATGGTAAATGCTTAAAAGGTGTTAAATTAGATTGCAAAAATGACTGCCATGTATGTCCTCCAAAAAAGGATGAATGC
>CALXND010000054.1 GCA_944389655.1 uncultured Clostridia bacterium
TGTCCGTGTGATAGTTTAGCAGGGAAACATACTGATTCTGATGGCATTGATTCCATACCTTTTTCGTATGTTTTTCTATTACTCTTTTCAGATAATATTACCCTAAATCCTAATTGGCTCAAGAATGTAAACCAGAAAGGGTAATCCTCATACATATTAAGAACTCTAGGTATTCCTATTGTGCCTCTAGGTGCATCTTTTTCTTCTAGTGGAGTGTATCCAAATATTCTTTCATATTTATATTTTACTAAATTAGGTAATTCTGTTTTTTCGCCTACAATTCCAGCACCTTTTTCGCAACGGTTACCTGAAATATGTCTTGCACCATTGCTAAATTTATTTATTGTAAGTAAGCAGTGGTTTTCACAACCATTGCAACGTACGTGTGATGTTTCTATTTGTAATTTATCTAAATCTTCTAATTTAGTTAAATGACTTCTATATTCCATATCTAGGTTTGCTTCGTATTGCTCTTTTGCAAGTAATGCAACACCATAAGCCCCCATAAGTCCTGCGATGTCTGGTCTTACAACATTTCTACCAACGATTATCTCGAATGCTCTTAAAACAGCGTCATTGTAGAAAGTACCACCTTGTACAACTATATGAGCACCTAATTTCTTTACGTCCCTTACTTTCATAACCTTTTGAATTGCGTTTTTAATTACTGAATATGAAAGTCCAGCAGAAATATCTCCTACAGAATATCCTTCTTTTTGAGCTTGTTTAATTTTTGAGTTCATAAATACAGTACATCTTGAACCTAAATCAACTGGTCTTCTTGCTTCTATTGCAGCCTGTACAAATTCTTCTATTGATAAATTTAAGCTTTTAGCAAATGTTTCAATAAAAGAACCACAACCAGAAGAACAAGCTTCGTTTAGCATAATGTTATCTATTGCACCATTTTTCATTTTTATGTATTTCATATCTTGACCACCAATGTCAACAATGCTTGTAACATTTGGCATAAACTTTTTGGCAGCTGTATAGTGTGCAATAGTTTCTATTTCGTTTAGGTCTACATTTAAAGCAGTTTGAATAAGTTTTTCACCATATCCAGTAACACCACTATATCTAATTACGGCTTTTTCTGGAAGCACTGCATATAATTGTTTTAGCATTTTAATAACACTTTGAAGTGGGTTTCCTTCGTTGCTTCCATAAAGTGAATACAAAAGTCTTCCTTCATTATCTATTAAAGTTAATTTTGTTGTTGTAGAACCTGCGTCAATACCAACATAGCAGTCTCCTTCAAATGTTTTTAAATCTGCTCTTTCTACTTTATCTTTTTCGTGTCTTTGCTTAAATTCCTCATAATCTGCATCTATTGAGAACAAAGGTGCAAGAGGGTTTGATGTATCATCGTGTGATACTCTTAAAACTTCTATTTTACTCTTTAATTTTTCTACTGTAATTGGTTTTGCTTCTTCTATAGAATCAAGTGCGGCACCTTTGGCAACAAGTAGATGTGCTTCTTCTGGCACAATAACCTCGTCAGGTGTTAGTTGTAATGTTTCTATAAATCTTTTTCTTAATTCTGACAAATAGTTAAGTGGTCCACCTAAAAATGCAACATTTCCTCTAATTGGTCTACCACAAGCTAAGCCTGATATTGTTTGATTTACAACTGCTTGGAAAATAGATACTGCAATATCTTCTTTAGCAGCACCCTCATTTAAAAGTGGTTGTATATCTGTTTTTGCAAAAACTCCACAACGTGATGCAATAGGGTAGATAGTTTGATAGTTTTTTGCAAGTTCATTAAGCCCTGTTGGGTCTGTATTTAGTAGTGATGCCATTTGGTCTATAAATGCACCTGTACCACCTGCACAAGAACCGTTCATACGTTGCTCGATTGATTTATCGAAATATATTATTTTTGCGTCCTCTCCACCAAGCTCTATAACTACGTCTGTTTTTGGTATGTATTTTTCTACTGCTCTTTTACAAGATACAACTTCTTGAATAAAAGGTAAGTCCAAAAATTTTGCAGCAGACATAGCACCAGACCCTGTTAAAGCTATTGTAAATTCTTTTTCTGGATATTTTTCAGCAAGATTTTCTAATACGTTACATACGGTGTTTTTAGTATCTGAAAAATGTCTTTGATAATCTCTATATATTGTATTTAGTTTGTCGTCCATTACAACTATTTTAACTGTTGTAGAACCTACATCCAATCCTATATGTAATAAATTACTCATCTATATTCATCCTTTCAATTTTTTGAAATAAATAATACTTGTATATAAACACGTTTCGTCTTGTAGTATTATCTATTTTGTATGCCCATGTCGTCACATGAAAATATATACAATACATGTGGAGCTACTTTAGCACAGAACCATTTATTTCAAACAAATTATATAATTAAATTGTATGCTTAAATATAATAATACATTCTTTAGTATATACGAAAAATGGGTCATTTGTCAAATGGAAAATATGTGAAAAATGTGGATTTTTGCTAGAAAAAACAGGAAAAAAATTAAATTATGAAATATTTGTAAAGTTGTCGAATTTTGTCGCCAAAAACTAGATTAGTAAATATTAATTTAGAAGGCAAAAACATGTTATACTATTAGAGCCGACTTGCTAAGTGGCAGGAAGGAGGTTACTTGATTGAACAGTATCATAAAAATTTTAGTCCTTTTACTTATTTATTATATTTTAGATAAGTTTGGTCAAGACTAAAATAAAAAGACTAGGTATTGGTGTTACCTAGTCTTTTTTTACTCAATTGAACAGTTTTTGCTTAAACTATAAATATTATAGCTTATTTTTTATTATATGTCAAACATTTTTTTCTATTCTGATTTTTGATGAATTACAAAAATTAGGATAAAAAAGTTCTAAAAACTACTTGTCTATCATAACAATGGAATAGCAAAAAAAGGAGGAGAATGCATATGAATAAAAAAATAATTTTTATAATTATTGTTATCTTAATAATAGGGATTGGAGTTTGGTATTTTTTATTCTACAATAAAAATCAAAATAGTGTAAATGAAATAATTCCAGAAGAAGAAATTAGCGAAGAACAAATGAGACAAACTATAGTATCTTTGTATTTTTATAATGAAAATACTAAAAGTTTAACTCCAGAAGGTAGACTAATTGATGTAAAAGAATTAGTAGAAAATCCATACTTAAAGTTAATGGAAATGCTAATAGCAGGACCACAAAATCAAAATTTAACCAAAACAATACCAGATGGAACAAAAGTAAATAAAGCAGAATTAAAAGGGGATGTACTGTATTTAGATTTATCTAAAGAATTTGTGGAAAATCATGTTGGTGGTGAGGAAAAGGAAAGTAGTACAATTTATTCAATAGTAAATACAATGACAAATTTAACAGAAGTAAATTCAGTAAAAATATTAATTGATGGAGAGGAGAATAAAGCATTTAAAGATAATAAAATAAAATTTGATGACCCATTTGTTTTAATTAAAGAAGATGAAACAAATGTAAATAATACGGAAAACTCAAATATTGAAAAAAATGAAGAGAAGGAATAGATATTAAAAAACTTTAAATAAAAATTCTACTTCAATATTTTGTATAAACTCGCTGCATTGCAAAGTCTTTTTAGATTACAAAGAAAATGCTCAACTTCAAATAGAGAATTTATAGCATTTTCTTTTTTGCATTTAAAGTCAAATTTTTTCTTCTTACAATCTTGATTATCCACATTAAACCTCCAGTAAAGATAATTATATAATATAATATGTAAATAAAAAAAATTATGTTAATATTGCGCATACTTAAAAATTATTATATAATATTAAAAAAAATTAGGAGACGATATGAAATTAAAAGAAAATGAAAGAATAGATAATTTACAATATAATAATTTAAAAATAATTCAAAACACAAAAGGTTTTTGTTTTGGAATTGACAGCATTTTAATTTCCGATTTTGCAAAAGAAATAAGAAAAAATTCTATAGGAGTAGACTTGGGAACAGGCACAGGAGTAATTAGTATTTTGCTCACTGCTAAAACAAATTTGTCTAAAATATATGGAGTAGAAATTCAAGCAGATGTAGCAGAAATGGCGAAAAGAAGCATTGAATTAAATCATATGCAGAATAAAGTCGAAATAATAAATATTAATTTAAATGAAATTGAAGAAGGAGAAGGAAATAAAAAGCTGCAAAGAGAATCGTTTGATTTTATTGTTACCAATCCACCATATAAGAAATTAAAAACAGGGAAAGTAAATAAAAGTGAATATAAGTATATATCTAGACATGAATTGACTGCAAACCTAGAAGATTTTATAAGAACGAGCAAATATTTACTTAAAGATAGAGGTTCTTTATATATGGTACATAGACCTGAAAGGCTAGTAGATATTATAACTCTTATGCGAAAATATAAAATAGAACCAAAAAAAATAAGATTTATACATTCAAAAATAAATAAAGAACCAACTCTAATTTTAATTAAGGGTGTGAAAAATGCAAATCCATTTCTAAAGATAGAAAATCCATTAATCATATATAATGAAAATGGAAAATATACAGATGAAATTTATGAAATATATAATATGAAAAATATAAAAGAATAGTTGGAGGAAAAGATGGCAGGAAAATTATATTTAGTAGCAACACCAATTGGAAACTTAGAAGATATATCATATAGAGCAATAAATACCTTAAAAAATGTGGACTTAATTGCGGCAGAAGATACTAGACATACATTAAAGCTTTTAAATTATTACGAAATTAGTAAGCCTTTAATTAGCTACCATAGGCATAATGAAGAAGTAAGGTCAGATTTATTAATAACTAAATTAATAGATGGACAAAATATAGCATTAGTAACAGATGCAGGAACACCTGGAATTTCGGATCCAGGAGAAGAAATTGTAAAAGAAGCAATATTAAATAACATTGAAATAATTTCAATTCCAGGGGCATGTGCATTAATAAATGCTCTAATTTGTTCAGGATTAAACACAAAAACTTTTGCATTTTATGGATTTTTACCATTAAATAAAAAGAATAGAAAAAATGTTTTAGACAGAATATCTAAAGAGGATAAAACCATAATTTTATATGAGGCTCCACATAAAATTATTAAAACTTTAGAAGATATTTTAGAAAATATTGGAGATGTAAATTGTGTTATTGCAAAAGAATTAACTAAAATTCATGAAGAATTTATAAGAGATAAAATAAGTATTTTAATAAATGAATTTAAACAAAAAGAATCAATAAAAGGTGAATATATAATTTTATTAGATTTGAACGAAAATGTAATAAGTGCTAGGGATGAGATTAAAGGCAAAACAATAGAGGAGCAATATAAATTTTATGCGTCCCAAGGAATAAATAAAAACGAAATAATTAAAAAAATAGCAAAAAATAAAAATGTTCCTAAAAATGAAATATATAAATTATTTATAAAATAGCATAAATCCGTTCCTACAAATAATTTTATTATCCTAAGCTTAAGAAAAATAAAATTATTTGTATAAAAAACGAAAAATGTGCTAAACAAAACTTTTAAGTACGTAAAATTACTTAAAAGTTTTAATTTTTAGTATTTGATGTGTTTTTACAAAAATCTTTTACACAGTTATCACAAACTAGTTTGCCCTTAAATTCTGATAAATTTTCACTATTTCCACAAAAAATACAAGTTTCTTCATGCTTTTTAAGCACAATAGTTGACCCATCTACATATATCTCGATTGGGTCTTTTTCTGCTATTTCGAATTTATTTCTTATTTCTATCGGAATAACAACTCTACCAAGTTCATCTACTCTTCTAACTATTCCTGTTGATTTCATAAAAATTTCCCCCTAAAATACAAAATTCGACAAAAAATCTATAATTATGATAGCATAAATAAATATAAAACGCAATAAAAAAGTGAAAAGTAACTACGAAAATCGTTCGACAAATTTTTTACAATCAGGCAAAACATGCACATATAAATTAATACAGTAATAAAAAATAATACTCGGAATAATATTTATTAGGTGAAACACATGTTAAATATATTATGGCCAGCATTTATAATTTTATCCGTTATATATGCATTAATATCGGGAAAAATTAGTGAATTAAATACAGAAATATTTAATTCTATTTCTAATGCAGTAGAATTATCAATTACTTTTTTAGGAACAATATGCTTATGGAATGGGATAATGGAAATTGCCAAAAAAACTACTTTAATTGAAAAATTAACAAGATTTTTAAGGCCAGCTATAAATTTTTTATTTCCTGATTTGAAAAAAAACGAGACTGCAAAACAAGAAATTTCTATGAATATGATCGCAAACATATTAGGACTTGGAAATGCAGCTACTCCACTGGGGTTAAAGGCAATGAAAACAATGCAAAAAGAAAATAATAAAAAAGATACATTATCAGATTCTATGATGATGTTTATAGTTATAAACACAGCATCTATTCAACTAATTCCAACAAATGTTATAGCCATTAGGATTTCTCTTAATTCTAGTAATCCAACAGGTATTATTGTACCTGTGTGGATTGCTACAATAATAGCAGCTATTGCAGGAATAGTGTTAACGAAGATACTAATTAAAAAGGTAAAATAGAAAAAATTTTAATATTGAAACCACATTCAGTAACAAATTTTATAATAGATTAGGTATGTATAATATGAAAAGAGGTGATTAATTTGACAAGTATAATAAATTATATATCAAATTCAGCAGTTCCAGTAGTTATAACATTAATAATTTTGTATGGAATAAAGGAAAAAACTAAAGTGTTTGATAATTTTTTAGCTGGAGCAAAAGAAGGCATAGAAATAGTTTTTAAAATGTTTCCCACATTAGTAGGAATATTTCTTGCAGTGGGTTTGTTAAGAAGTTCTGGAGTAATAGATTTAATAGTAAAAATTATATCACCAATCACAAATTTATTGGAGATACCAAGTCAAATAATGCCACTTGCTATCTTAAGACCTATTTCAGGAAGTGCGTCAATGGCAGTAGCAGTGGATATAATGCAAAATTATGGAGTAGACACTTTAATAGGAATAATTACATCTACAATTATGGGTTCTACTGAAACAACATTTTACACAATAGCAATATATACAAGTGTTGTGGGAATTAAAAAAACAAGAGGCATACTTATAGCAGCTTTAGCTGCAGATATAGCAGGAATGGTTGCTTCTGTAGTGATTTGTCGAATTTTGTCGTAAAGTTTTTCTTGACAATTAATAGAAAAAAGAGTATTATTATTCACATAAGATGTTTGGAAAACAATTATTATCAAAAGGAAAACAAAATGTTTATTATTTTATTCATTATGATTTTTATTCTATATTTTATAATAAAAATTATTTTAAATCGAATCATCTCAAGAAAATTGATAAAAAGAATAAAAAAAATAAATAATTTATGATTTTAATCTTGTAGAGGAAATTCTTTTAATTATTTCGCCCCCGTAAAAAATTTGACAAGTAAATAATTAAAATCTATTTAATTTAAAGATCTTTATAATTGAAATCTAGGAATTGCCCCCTTTATCAATATAGAATCTTGAATTTCCTCTACAATTATATAAAATTTACTTATGATAAGTTTCATTATTTAAAATTTTAAAAGATCTATATATTTGTTCAAGTAAAAAAATCCTAATTAATTGATGAGGGAATGTAAGCTTTGAAAAACATATTAGTTCATTAGACTTATTAATAACCTCATCAGATAAACCTAGAGAACCACCAATAATAAATGATATTGTACTATTAAAATTTAAAGAAACATTATTTATTTTATTTGCAAATTCTTCAGATGTAAATTGTTTACCATGTAAATCTAAAGCAATAATATAACTATTTTTTAAATGGCTCAGAATTTTATTACCTTCAATAGATTTTATATTATTTTCTATTTTGTCATTTACATTAAAAGGAATTTGCTCATCAGGTACTTCAATAATATTTAATTTACAATATTTAGATAGTCTTTTTGAATATTCTAAAATAGCATCTTTCAAATACTTTTCTTTAATTTTACCTACACATACAATATTTATATGTACCATTAATAAATCCTCCTAAACAGAAACGTAAATATCTTAAAATTAACTTACTTTTATTATTGGGCTCGGATTGTATCTATTTGCAACAGAAATTTTAATTTTACTACAATCGGATTTATTTTCCATCAAAGTTTCAACAACTGTTTTGTAGGCAAGTTCTGGGAAATTATTTTCTTTACTCAAATGTCCAAGCATAACTTGGCTAAGACCACTCTTCATTAAAAAAGATATAGTTTTGCCAGCATCAACATTTGGTAAATGCCCATTAGGCCCAGCAATTCTCTGTTTTAACAAATAAGGATAAGGTGAGCATTTTAAAACATCTGGATCATAGTTTGCCTCAAGTAATAAAAACTTACTCTCTTCTAATTTATGTGCTATGTTTGAAGTAATATGCCCAATATCTGTGGCTACACTTATTTTATCATCATCATGAAATATATTAAAGCCACAAGGGTTAGCAGCATCATGAGGAATTTTAAATGGATGAATTTTTAAATCTCCTATTTCAAAATTTTCCTCAATCGTAAATTTCTTAATATTATCTTCACTAATTTTATTGCTCTGTTCTAACATGGCATCCCATGTTTTAGCGTTAGCATAAACTGGAATATTATATTTTTTTGAGAAAGTTCCAAGACCTTTAACATGATCAGAATGCTCGTGGGTAACTAAAATTGCATCAATAGACTCAGGACTTACATCAATAGAAGAAAGTGCAGTAGTTATTTTTTTTGCACTTTCCCCAGCATCTACCAAAATTTTAGTGTTTTGGCTTTCAACAAATAAACAATTTCCAGAACTGCCACTATATAAACTACAAAAATTAAACATAAAAAACTCCTATTTTTCTATTGTATAGGAAAAATCGAATTTTTCTTTGAAATTTCAGTGTTTTTAATAATTTTTCCGTATACAACAAGGTTAATTTTCCTTGGGCTGTGCATATTTGCGAAGCAAAATGCACATGTGGACGTCGAAATCTTCGATTTCGTTAACGTCCAATTTTCTTATT
>CALXND010000055.1 GCA_944389655.1 uncultured Clostridia bacterium
AAATGTGGTTTTGCTATGAATATGTTAAATAGTGCTATTAATACCAAAGCTAGAATGGATATTATATTTATTATCTTGTATTTTTTTATGCCTGATCTAAATATCTCTTTTGTAGATAATGCTACGTATATTACAAACATGATTATGAAAGATGTAACATCATTAGATATAAAGATAAGTGTCAAAGTTATTGCTACATATGTAATAAAAATTGCTAATTTCTTTCTGCTATAATTTTGCATATTATTTAGTAGTAACACGAAGGCTATAATATTTATAAACACTGTAAGAACATTCAAATGTAAATTTTCTAATAACTTAGAATATTGATTATTATATAGAATTATATTTATTATACTTATTGCTATTCCTAGTATCCCGATTCCAAGTGCAAATTTTTGGAGTTTCTTGTAATTTATAAAATATATTCCAATTGATATTATTATACCTATTGCAATATAGGCAGTATTTGTACAAATATAGCGTGCATCTCTGCTTTTTCCATTAGTTACTATTAGCAAAATATTAAATGCTACTAAAGCCACAAATATTATCAATAATTTTATATCTAGTTTTCTTTTATATATTTTATTGAATCCTCTGCTTACTTCTTCTGGTGTTCCTATATTTTGGATAGCTTTTTCTTCTGCTTCACTTTCCGTTAGTCCTTCTTTTATATAGTTTTCCTTTTCTTCTATTATATGTTCATATAGCTCATTTTTTATTTCTGCTCGAACTGGCTTGTATTTAATCTTATCACATATTGTTTGTATGAATTCTTCTATTTTCAATAGAAACACCTCCCAATATGTTATTAATACATCCTGAATACTTTTTCCAGTCGTCCTCTTCTTTATTTAATGCTTTTTCACCTTTCTTAGTCAAATGATAATATTTCTTTTTTCTTTTACTGTCAGTATTTTCCCAATATGATTGAATTAATTCGTCTTTTTCTAAGGAATGTAGTAGTGGATATAAACTACCTTCTTTTAGTGAAAAATAGTCATTTGACATTTCTTTTAATTCTTGAATTAATTGGTATCCATACATATCAGCCTTAGAAAGTAAGCTTAATAATAACATTTTAATATCGCTTCTTGTAAAGTTATAACTTTTTGGCATATTATCCCCTCCTTATATACATAGATATTCTATGTATATAAGGATATAATATTTGAGGCATAAAGTCAAGATTTTTTTTGTTTTCCTCATACTTATGCCCCTAAATAAATATCTATGCTGTATCTCTCTTCCAATAGAACAGGTATTGTTGAGCTAGTCCCTCTAAATTTCCATATTTTTCTTTTGCTAAAGCCTCTATTTCTTTTTTGTTTACTTTTGTTTCGTCCTCGTTTTTTATGTATAATTCATTCATAACACGTCTTACCCATACATCTATTGGAAATACGTCAAATCTTTTTAGCGTAGAAAATAACAATATACAGTCTGCAACTTTTGGTCCTACTCCGGATAGAGTAAGTAGTGTATCCCTTACTTTCTTTGTATCTTTTTCATTATGAAGTTCTTCTAAATTAACCTCTCCCCTTAAGATTTTATGTGTTGTTTCATATACTCTTACATCTCTAAAACCAAGTCCCAATTCTCTTAATTCTTCTACACTTGCTTTTGATAAATTTTCTACTGTTGGAAATGTATAGTATTCTTTTCCATGCCATTCTATTTTATTTCCATATTTTTTAGATATTCTATTTATTATTCCTTTTATCCTTGGAATATTATTATTTGCTGAAATTATAAAAGATATTATTGTTTCCCATAAATCTTGATTTAAAATTCTTATCCCATTTCCGTACTTTATGCTATTTTCTAAGTATTCATCTATCTTTGCTAATTTGCTTTTGATTTCTTCATAATCTCTATTTAAGTCGAAATAATATGTTACTAGTTCTTCTAAATTATCTGCACCATAACTTAAAAATGTGACTGTGTTATCCACTTTTTTTACATTTATTGCATTCTCCTTTACTACTCCTGTATAGCTTCCATCTATCTCTTCATCCCATCTAAAGCATTGGCCACATTCAAAAATGTGCTTTGGTTCAAATGATTTTACATTTTTTAATATATATTGTTGCTCCCTCATTTTCTATTCCTTCCATATAATTATTAAACTAGCATATTACTAGCTTTTGAATAATTAAAACTATTTATATTATATACTCTTAAAAAATTGGTGTCAATTAATTGAAAAAAAGTTATATGAATCATTTTTTTACTAGATAACATTTTTCAGTTGATACATTTTAATTTTCATGATATACTAGTTACTGCAACTTAAGCGGTAAGTCCGTTTATAATTTATTTTCAAGTCTTACTATTGTAAGCAGAAAGGGGGTTATATGGCAATTAAATTAAAGGAAAAAGTAATCGCAGCAAGTCGGTCAAAGTATCTAAATCAGATTGGTATAGGCTTTTTTATTGTTTGTGCTATCATATTACTAATCTCAAAGGACTCTGGGTTTAAAAACATAATGCTCAACCTAATCCTAATTCTTGGAATACTAGCACTTTTAGCCTGGCGAACTTTATTTGGACTCTCAAAGACACCAATGGATGTGTTAAAAAATAACAATCTTATTTATGTTGCTTTTAGCATTCCAAATGTAGTAGAGTGGTACATGATTTGGATAGTATTTTTTCCGATGTTTCTCTATATGGAACCCAATTTAGAGTTTAATTTTGCTGGTTCACTGTTTTTAATTGCTCTTATTGTGTTATTCACAATAGCATCTATACAAATCAGTAGATATTTTAAGTCTAAATTGGCAAAAAACGAGGAATAAGCCAAAAGAAATGAGGAAGTCTTGACTTTCTCACTTCTACCTTTACTCTGTCGATTTTAAAACATCTTATAATTATTTCTACCTAAATCCTTTTCCCCAAACTTCCCTTGCACTAGAAATTACTATAAAGGATTTTGGATCTATCTCTTGAGCTATTTCTTTTATTCTTACTACTTCTCCTCTAGATGCAACACACCATAGCATCATTCTTTTTTCTCTTGTATACATTCCTTTAGCATAGATTGCAGTACTTCCCCTATCTAATCTTTTTTCAATTTCATTTGCTATTTCTCTATATTTGTTGGACACTATGAACATTGTTTTAGTAAAATATATTCCTTCAAATACAATGTCTATCATTTTACCACTTAAATAAATTGCAATTGCAGAATATAATCCAATTTCGATTTCTTTGAAAAATATAACGTTTAGTACTACTATTGCAATATCAATTATTACAATTAAATGCCCTGCTCTATAATGTGGTTTAAATGAACGAATAATATAAGTAAGCAGGTCTGTTCCACCAGTTGACGCATTTGCTTTAAGCACTATTGCAGTTCCTATTCCTATTAGAATTCCACCATATATGCATGAAAGCAACCTGTCGTGTGTTAGTGGTTCAAATCTTTCTAATATATCAATAAATAGAGAAAGCATAATTGTACCAAATACTCCTTTTATTGCTACTTCTTTTCCAACTCTTATTATTGTTAAAATTATTAAAGGTATATTTAGAATTAGCATTGTTGTTCCAAGTGGAAAACCAAATAAATAATATATTATTGTTGAAATTCCTGAAAATCCACCAGAAGATAATTGATTCGGTAATAAGAAAAACGTTGTACCGGCTGCCATTAATAAGCAGCCAATTATGATATATATCCCTTCTTTAAGTATTTTTTTAATTAATATTTGATTACGGCTTAATTTTTTCAAAATAAATCACCTATTATTAGATATATATTATTTTAAGTTATTTAAATAACTTAGCATTTCTTTAATTATTTCCAATAATAGGTGATTTTATACTTTTTTGTTTTTATTCATATGACTCCAATATTTCAAGTTCAAAATCTCCTGCTTTTATTTTTTCATCTCTTTCTATTACTACATCAACATCATATACATCTTTTAATTTTAATATATTTTCTTTGCTATGTCCAATTATATTATTTATATTATCATCATTTGCCCTTATTTTTACTTTCTTTACTTTAGCGTTTACCTTTTTAATTTTATTTACTATACTATCATACCACATACTAGATTCTACTAATTGCCTAAATGCAGGATGATATGGTCCTGCTACTACGCTACTACTTTCTGTACTTGGGTCTGATATTTCTTCTGTATTTTGAAGTCCTATTCTTATTACATTTATTTTAGCTCTATTAAATAAATCTACTATTTCTTTACATCTTTCTACCGCTTGCCCTACTGTAAGTGGAGTATATTCTCCTCTTTCATACTCATCTGCAAGTTCAGTATCTTTTATTACCAGCACAGGATATATTCTAACTATTTTTGGTTTTAATTTTATTAGTTCTTTTGCAGTATTTATTTCATCTTGTTTTGTGCTCTCTGGTAAACCTACCATCATCTGATGACCTAAAATAAAGCCAAATCTTCTAATTAATTTTGATGCTTTCTTTACATCTTCGCCTGTATGGCCTCTCTTGCATTTGCTTAATATGTAATTGTTTGTTGATTGTACTCCAAGTTCAATTGTTTTTACATGATATTTCTTCATTCTTTTTAATATTTCTTTATCTATACAATCCGGTCTAGTAGAAATTCTTATGCTATTTACTTGCTTATTTTGAATGTATTTTTGAGCAGCCTCTAAAAGTTCTTCTTGTTTTTCTTTTTCTATTGCTGTAAAACTTCCTCCGAAAAATGCAACCTCTACATATTTATGGTTATCTTTAAAGTTCTTTAAATAATACTCTATTGTATCTTCTACATCTTTTGCTGTTACCATTTTCGTTTGCCCACTTATTCTTTTTTGGTTGCAAAATGTGCAATTATTTGGACAACCTAAGTGTGGTACAAAAATTGGTATTATATATTCTTTTTTCATCTATTTGGTTCACCTCTCTTTTCGAAATTTCACAATTGCTTTTTTAATGTTCGCACAAGACTTAGAACTTATTGTAAGTGTTATAAATTTTTTTGATTAATCTTCTCTAGTGCTTTACTTGCTGCATTCATTTCTGCGTGTTTTTTAGTTTTTCCTTCTCCAGTTGCTAATTCTTTTCCATCAGCTTCTACTTTTACTGTAAAAATTTTATCATGATCCGGTCCTGTTTCTTTTATTACAGTATATTTTATAATTACTTCTCCTTTTTCCTGCAATTTTTCCTGCAAAACTGTCTTAAAATCCTTCATTCCCACATGCTTTGTAGAATTCTCAATTGCATCCCTCAAATTTTCTACAATAAATCGCTCTGTTTCTAGTAAACCTCCATCAAAATATATAGCCGCTATAGTTGCTTCAATACTATCTGCAAGAATTGCAGGCTTCTGGTTTCCATTACTATTTGCTTCGCTTTTTCCTATAAGGATAAAATCACTAAAATTATGAAGTTTAGCCACTTTATATAGGCTATCTTCACACACTACCTCTGCTCTAACTTTAGTCATTTCACCCTCTCTAAGATTTTTGTAGTTTGCAAAAATATATTTACTAGATATAAATTCTAAAATGCTATCTCCCAAAAATTCAAGTTTTTCATTACTCTCTATATTTTTTTCATATGCATATGAAGTATGGGTTAGCGCTTTTTTTAAGAGCTCTTTGTTTTTAAAAGTATAACCTATACTTTTTTCTAGTTTTTCTAAATCCATTTACTTGCTCCTTTTTTCTTTACTAAAACATCTACATTATACACCTTTTTTATGCAAAATGAAAGAGATTTATACAAAAGATTTTCATCATTTTTCGACATTGTTTTTATGCGTAATTTTGGGCTTATCTTTTTTGCGCAAATATTATATTAATCTTTTAGTAAATTTATATATTTTTTCATTTTAGTTGAAGTGCTTAAGGTGGGGACCGACAAGTTTACAAACTGTTAAACGAAACTTAAGTTTTCGTTTGTACAGTTTGTACGATGTTTGGGGCCGGAAACTAAAATAAAAAAATATATAAATTTACAATAAAAAGAATAACTAAACTTGCACATAAAAAAACAAAGCAATCTTTTGATTACTCTGCTTTTTTTACTATGCTATATGATCTTTTATATAATCTACAACATCTCCTACAGAAACTACCTTCTCAGCGTCTTCGTCAGGTATTTCTATATCAAACTCTTCTTCAAGAGCCATTATTAATTCAACTATATCAAGTGAATCTGCTCCTAGGTCATCTATGAAAGATGCTTCCATTGTAACTGCTGTTTCAGCTACACCTAATTGTTCAACTATTATTCCTTTAACTTTTTCGAAAACTTCTTCTGAACTCATTGTATAAGTTCACCTCCTTAAATTGTTCTACATATTGTTCTATCTAACAATAATACATATTAATTTAATTGTCAATATATTTTTAATTTTTTTTTTAATTATTTGCCAAAATCCTTATTTTTCAATGTTTTTTCTAGTTTTAACTTTTAATTTTTATTAGACTTAGTAGTCTTAATTTTTATTAATAAATATTTTATTTTTCCAAAATTGTTTCTTCTTCTTTTTTACTTTCAAATGCCTCTATCATTTTATCAACTGCTTTATTCTCCACAAATTGTTCAGCTTGCTTTATTGTAAACTCAAATAGTTTTTCATCACTGCTTCCATGTGCTTTAACGACTGGTTTCTTTACTCCTAAAAATAATGCTCCTCCATATTCCTTATAATCCACTGTTTTAGAGAATCTTTTAATTGCTGGTAAGCTTGGAATAGCAGCTATTTTAGCAAGTATACTATGTGTTAAACTTTCTGTTAATGTTCTTTTTACAAACTTTCCTAGCCCTTCAACAGATTTCAAAAATACATTTCCTGTAAATCCATCTGTTACAATAACATCCACTTTGCCAGAAAAAGCATCTCTTCCTTCTACGTTTCCAATAAAGTTGATATCTAATTTTTCTGCATTTTCTTTTAGCAATCTGTATGACTCTTTTGTAAGTTCATTTCCTTTTGTTTCCTCAGTTCCTATATTTAAAAGGCCTACCGCTGGTTTTTCCATGCCAAATGTATTTTTTAGATAGATACTTGCCATTTGTGCAAACTGTAGTAAATTTATCGGCTTGCAATTTGTATTTGACCCACAATCCATTAAAAGCAATCTACTATTATATGCTGGCAATATTCCTGCTAATGCTGGCCTATCTATTCCCTTTATTCTTCCTACTAGAAGTGTAGCCCCTGTAAGTAGTGCTCCTGAGTTTCCAGCTGAAATAAATACATCTCCTTCTCCTGCCTTTAGCATGTTAAAACCTACAACCATTGAAGAATCTTTTTTGTGCTTTATTGCTTGTGTAGGAATATCTTCCATTTCGATTGTATCTGTAGCATTTTTAATACTTAATCTTGGCGAAATATCGTTTATATCATCCTTGCCATAAAACTCTTTTATTTTTGCTTTTATTACGTCTTCTTTACCTATTAAAACTACTTTTGCATTTATTTGATTTATTGCTTTTACTGCTCCTTTTATATTTGCATCTGGTGCATTATCTCCGCCCATTGCGTCAAGTAAAATAATCATTTTGTTTCCTCCAATAATTGTATTGTTTTTAGTTAATTATATTAGCCACATGTTGTGTTAGAACCTTATTTCGTTATTATCTATTTTCTATTTTATAACTTATGAATGACAAAGTCAATTAAATTTAATTTTTTTGCGCAAATGGGGTCTGACCCCATTTGCGCAAAAACACGCCTAAGTCTTGAAACTTAGGCATTTTTTCTACTTGTATAAATAATTTTGTGGGTTTACTTCTGTACCATTTACTCTAACTTCAAAGTGTAGATGGTTACCAGTTGAATTTCCTGTAGACCCAACCGCTGCTATAACATCTCCTGCCTTTACTTTTTCTCCAGCTGATACATATAATTTACTACAATGTCCATAATATGTTTGAACTCCATTTCCATTGTTTAGTTTTACTACGTATCCATACCCTCCGCTATATCCAGAGAATAACACTGTTCCATCTGCTGCTGCTTTTATTGGTGTTCCCGCTGGTGCTGCTATGTCGAGCCCTGTGTGTCCATGTGATCTTATACTTTCTCTATTTCCAAATCTGGATGTAATTATTCCAGACACTGGTGTTACTTCAAAATATACCCCTTTTACTGAATGTGATTCTATCTCTCTTTGTTTTGCCTCTTCTTTTTCTTTTTCCTCAACTACTGTTTCTATTTCATCTGCAATATCAGCTTTGGCAACTTTTACTGAAGTTTCATCTTTTTTGTCAGTTGTTATAACATCTACTATACCTATATCTAATTCGATATCTTCCTCATATTCGTCTGTCATTTCGTCAACTATTTTTTCTGCTTCTTCTAAGCTTCCTAAAACGGCTTTTTCTTCACCATTTAGTGTCACGGCATATAATTTGTATGTTGTTTCTGATTTTTCTTTTAATTTAGCAATTATTACGTCTTCATTAGTTTTTTCTTTTTTATCTATTAGTGTAAAATTATATTCTGGCATGTCTTCTATTATTGTGTATAATTTTGATTCTTCTTCTTTATTTATTATCTCATTTACTTCTGCTTCAAATTCTTCTTTATTTGCAACATAACCTACTGTTTTACCTGATATTTTTACTTCACATACTAGGTTATATTTAAATAATATAATTAATGTGATTATAAACAGTGCAATTGCTACTATATTTATAAGCCTAATCATTTCTTTTGTGCAGTATTTAATTTTCCTGTTTAAAATATATTTTCACTCTCCTTTTTGTGACGTGACAAATTTAATTATACTATATATTTTATTCAATTTCAAATTTAATATTCCATTTTCTCGCATTTTTTGCAATTTTCAGACATTTGAATTATTTTTAATTT
>CALXND010000056.1 GCA_944389655.1 uncultured Clostridia bacterium
GATGCATTCATTTTCTTAGAAGATGGAGATATGGATTTAGCAGTAAAAGAAACCATCTGGGGAAGATTATACAATGGAGGACAAGTTTGCTGTGCAAGTAAAAGATTCTTAATTCATAATTCAAGAAAGGCAGAATTTATAGAAAGAATGAAAGAAGTTATATCTAAACTTAAAGTTGGTGACCCAACTAAAGAAGATACAGATATGGGACCAATGATTAATATAAATGCTGCTAAGAGAATCGAAGACCAAGTAAACAAAATGGTAGCAGAAGGAGCTACAATAGTATGTGGAGGAAAAAGAGAAGATGCATACTATTACCCAACAATATTAGATAATGTAACAAAAGATATGGAAGTAGCAAAAGATATGGAAATATTCGGACCAGTAATATCTGTTATAGGATTTGATACTGTAGATGAAGCAATAGAAATTGCTAACCAATCTTCTTATGGACTATGTGGCTGTGTTATAACTAAAGATTATTCTTTGGGAATGAAAATAGCAGATAGACTAGAATGTGGAGGAGCAATAGTAAATGGTGCAAGCTTCTATCGTTCATTTGAAATGCCATTTGGCGGTTGGAAACACAGCGGAATAGGAAACGAAGGTGTTCTTACAACTTTACAAGAAATGAGCAGAATTAAGACGATTATTTTAAAAAACATACTTTAAATACTTATTTTTAAAACAAAACAATACTTTTAGAAAAAAATCAATTAACATGTCGTTCAAGCTAATTTTCGTAGAGTTTATATATGAAATCTTGATAGAGCCCTCACAAGTGTGTGTAAGATTCTCTATCAAGATTTCCAAACAAACTCTATACTCAAATTACTTTCAATTCCATGTTTAATTTCTTTTTTTCTAAAATGTATTGTTTTATCAAGAATAAAAGTTTATTTAATAGGAGGAAAAGAGAAATGGCAGTTACAAAATTTGTTTTAAACGAGACATCTTATTTTGGAGAAGGTGCAAGAAGTGTTCTTGCAGATGAGATTAAAAACAGGGGATTTAAAAAAGTTTTAGTAGTAACAGATAAATCTTTATATGAAGTGGGAGTGAGCAAAAAGGTTACAGACATATTAGATGAAGCAGGAATTGAGTATGGAGTTTATCATGATGTGCTTCCAAATCCACCAATTGCAAATGTAAATGCAGGAATTCAAATGTGCAAAGAAATTGGTGCGGATTTAATAGTTGCCGTAGGTGGAGGTTCAAGTATAGATACTGCAAAAGCTATATCTATAATAATGACAAACCCAGACAGAAGCGATGTTGTTTCATTAAACGGTGCATCTAATACAAAAAATAAAGGCTTACCAATTATTGCACTTCCAACAACAGCAGGAACAGCAGCAGAAGTAACTATAAATTATGTTATTACAGATCCTGAAAGAGAAATAAAAATGGTATGCGTTGATGAGCATGACATTCCAATTATTGCAATAGTTGATACAGAGCTTATGGCTTCAATGCCAAAATCAATTGCTGCATCTACAGGTATGGATGCTTTAACACATGCAATTGAAGGATATATCACAAAAAATAGAAATACTATGTCACAAATGTTTTCTATGAAAGCTATCCAGTTAATTTATGATAACTTAGATAAAGCAGTAAACGAAAGAGATCAAGAAGCTATAAATAACATGGGACTTGGACAATATATAGCAGGAATGGCATTTTCTAATGTAGGACTTGGAATAGTTCACTCAATGGCACATCAATTAGGTGCTGTATACGATACACCTCATGGACTAGCAAATGCTATACTTCTTCCAACAGTTATGAAATTTAATGGAGAAACAAGCTATGAAGAGTATAGAGAAATCTTAACACAGGCTTTCCATACTGATGCTACTAGATTTACTAAAGAAGAAGTTATAAAAACATTCTGTGAGAAAATAAAAGACTTATCAGAAAAAGTTGGTATAACTCAAACAGTAGGAGATGTTGGAGGAAAGAGGGAAGATATTCCAATGCTTGCAGATAAGGCAATGGAGGACCCATGCAAACCTGGAAATCCAAGAGATGTTACAAGAGAAGATTTTATAAAATTATACGAAGAGGCTATGTAAAGCCTCTTTCATTACGTGGCAAAAGCATGAGTTAATAGATAGTGCAATAAAAAAGCTCAAATATATTAAAAATATATTTCAAATATGTCGGTCAAGCTGATTTTCGTAACTAATTCTAATGAGATTTTTGCAGCGCCCTCAGTCAGCAGAGATTCCCTACAAAAATCTCCTAAGAATTAGTATACTCAATCACATTCCATTCCATTCCATATTCTCATATATTTTGAATATTATTTGAGCTTTTCATTTATTATGAGGTGTATTCAATTTGTTAACATGTCTCATTTGCCCCGTAATTTTACTTTACAATAACCGTCTTATTATTTGTATAAATGACCATACCAGGCTTACTACCAGAAGGCTTTTTCACATGCTTTGCAAGAGTATAATCTACAGAAATATTAGAAGATTCCCTTGCTTTACTATGCTCTTTGGCTAAACTAGCACATTTATTTATGGTTTCTTGCGAAGGTTCTATACCGTTAGTTCTTAAAATTACGTGACTGCCATGGAAGTCTTTAACATGGAACCAAATATCATCATCGTTTGCAAGTTTAGTAGTTAAGTAATCATTTTGCTTATTATTTTTTCCAACTAACACAGTAAAACCATCAATTTCAAACTTCAATGGTTCAGAAGCAGAATTTGTTTTGCTTTTAGAAACTGACTTGTTTTTTCCGTGAATTAATTGAAATCTTAGACTTTAATGTGCCCTTAGAATTACTATTATTTTGCACATTAGATTCACTAATTTCTGTATAAATATCATCTATATCTATAATGCTTTTGGCAGTTCCAATTTCATATACTATACTTTCTAAATACTCTATGTCTTTTAGAAGGCTTTGCTTTTGAACATCTACATAATTCTTAGCATTTTTTAATTTTTTGTATTTCTTAAAAAAATTCTTCGCATTTAAGGCAGGTGAAATACTTTTATCGAGTAGAATAGTTATTAAATTATTATTGTCATAATAATTTCCAAGAGTAATGTTGTCAGCATTATGATTTGGAATTTGATATAAATTTGATGTAATAAGTTCGCCATAAAGCTTATATTTATCTGCATCTTTACACTCGCTAATTTTTTTGTTAATAGTATCTAATTTATTATTTAACTTGCTAAGTCTATTCAAAATTAATTTTAAAAGATTATCTCTATATGTAATAAATTGAGCATTTGTCTCTTTAGAAAAATAGTAATCATCTAAAAAGAAATTAATTTGCAAATTGTTTTCTCTTGAGCCGACTTCTAAAGAATAATCTTTGTAATAATCTGTACACACAGTATTTGATACGTTACCTATAATCTCTATAAGATATTCATAAATTTTGTATGCGTTTTCGTGGCTTAAACTATCACTTATGTTTAAATCATTCTCAAAACTAAGAATAGAATTTTTACTAATTCCAGTGAAAGTATTACTAATAATCTTACTTAAGCTATCAGAATTTAGCCTAATAGCATTATTATCTAAAACTCTAGAAAACTCTTCTTTATCAGTAATATCCATAATGTCTAACTTATCAGATTTTGGTAGCTCATATTTGCTACCAGCATATATATTTCTTAAAGAGCCAGAATTAATTGAAAAATGCTTCATTGCGTCTATAATAATATTATCTTTATTTACCAAAATGAGATTACTGTGTTTGCCCATAAGTTCAACAATAATAGTCTTTTTTTCAAAATCTTTAGACTTATTGTAGCCCTCACAATCAATGAAAATAATTCTTTCCAAATTATTAGTATAAATTTTAGTAATATGAGTACCAATCAAGTGCTTTCTTAAAGTCATACAGAAATTTGGTGCAAAATTTGGATTGGGTTTTGAGTGAGTTGTAAGGTTCGCTCTGTAATATTTTGAGTTTATTACAAATTGCAATGCATACTTTACTCCATTACTATAAATACCTAAAACAATTTCTTCAAAATTAGGCTCATAAATTTTATCTATTTTTCCATCTATAAGAACATTTAGCTCTTGCGACACTAAATAATTCGTTAAACCATCATATGCCATTTTTCTTGTCTCCTTAATTTAAACTATATAATATATTACCATACAATGGGCTAATTCACAAGAAAATATTAAAATTTGCTTGACTTAAGCTAGGAAGTTGGCATATAATAAAACGCATAGGAAACTTCAGGAGGTATCTTTATACATGGAAAATGCAAATGTTTTTTACTCTACAAATAAAGATTATGACAATATGAAAGATGAGGATTTAATAGAAATTATTAAATCTGGGGATAAAGTCGCTTTTGATTTCTTAATTAATAGATACAAAGAGTTAGTTAACATGAAGGTTAGTAAGTACTTTATAATTGGAGCAGAAAAAGATGATATTGTTCAAGAAGGGCTAATTGGATTATTCAAAGCAATTAAAAGTTACAAGTCAGACATGAAAAGTTCATTTAAAAGTTTTGCTAATATTTGTATTGAAAGACAACTCATAACAGCAATTAAGAGTTCAAATAGGCAAAAACATATGCCACTTAATTCATATTTATCATTAAATATTTCTGCATATGATGAGCAAGACGGAGAGAGTGATATATCATTAATAGATGTATTTGACTCTGCTTTAATAGAAGACCCACTTGATACAATTACTAAAAAAGAGTATTATAAACAAGTAGAAGAAACTATAGATAAATCATTAAGTGATTTTGAAAAACAAGTTTTGAATAGATATATTAATGGGGAGAGTTATGTTCAAATAGCAGAAAAATTAGATACACCCGTGAAGTCAGTAGATAATGCAATTCAACGTATACGTAAAAAAGCTATTAAGGGATTGGAAAAAGATGATTAAATGCTTGGAAATATAGGGATAACAAGCATTTATATATGCTTCTATAGCTCAGTAGGTAGAGCGCAGCCATGGTAAGGCTGAGGTCGTGGGTTCAATTCCCACTGGAAGCTCCAAGAAAAGTTGTTTTATAAAGATTTAGTAAAGTTTATAAATCTTTATAAAACTATAAAAATATTATGAGAGTAAGAGAAAAAAGAAAGCAAAAAATATTAAAATTTATTAAATTATATAAAAATATATTAAACTATAAAAAAATTACATTAAAAATAGGGTAAAATATTTACATTAAAAAATGTACAAAGAACAAAGTAACGAAGTCGTCATTTGTTCATGACGATTTAGGTTTCCGACTATAAGGAGGAAATCCTAAAGGCGATGGCGATTATAGACTTTTTATGTAATAGGAATTTCTGAGAAATTTTCTATTACATAAAAAAAGATAGATAAAAATTGAAGTGCCCCCAAATTATTAGACAAAACAGTTTAATAACTTGGGTTCACTTTAAAGATTATCTATCTTTAATTTTTGTATAGAAAAATCGACTTAATTTTTGATATTTCTAGATAGGATGGATACAAAGTGCCGTGAGATTTAAGGCGTCATTTGTGTATACAAAAATCGTCAAATTATATACCGAATAAGAAAGTAAAAAATTGTTTTTTAAGAACAAGGATAAAAGAATAAAAAATACAATAAAACCACTTGACATAACTGTGCAATACATATAAAATATATATGTGGAAAAAAATATATTTTACAAATTTTATATAAATTTAGATATATTTATTGTACATTGAAAATTTAATAGAAAGAGGTGTAAGGATTATGGAAATTATAATCTATCTTGCCGTATTTCTAATCACAGCAGTTATTTTTACATTTGTAGGGTTTATAATAAGAAAGAAAATAGCTGAGTCTAAATTAAAAAGTGCAGAGAATGAAGCAAATCAAATAATAGAAAGAGCAAAAATCGAAGCAGAGAATAATAAGAAAGAAGAGATTTTTAAAGCAAAAGAGGAAATTCTAAGTGCCAGAAAAGATTTAGATGATGAGATTAGAGAAAGAAGAGGCGAGGTGCAAGGACAAGAAAGAAGATTAATTCAAAAAGAAGAAAACCTTGAGAGGAAATTAGAAAATTTAGAAAAAAAAGAAAAAAACCTAAACTACAGGGAGGAAGAATTAGAAAAGAAGCGAGATGAAATACAAGAAATTATAGATAAACAAATAGAAGAGCTTCAAAGAATATCTAATCTAACGCCAGAAGAAGCTAAGAAAAAGTTACTTTCCGAATTGGAAAAAACATTGATTTCAGAAAAAGCAACTCTGATCAGAGAAATAGAGAATAAGACAAAAGAAGAGTCAATAAAAAAAGCAAGAGAAATAATAGGTTATGCTATACAAAAATGTGCAGCAGATCATACATCTGAAACTACTGTATCAATAGTTGCTCTTCCAAATGATGATATGAAAGGCAGAATAATTGGTAGAGAAGGAAGAAACATAAAAGCTTTAGAAACATTAACGGGAATAGATTTAATAATAGATGATACGCCAGAAGCAGTTGTAATATCAGGCTTTGATCCACTAAGGAGGGAGGTTGCTAAAATTGCTCTTGAAAAATTGATAGAAGATGGTAGAATACATCCCGCAAAAATAGAAGAAATGGTAGAAAAAGCAAAAGAAGAAGTTGAAAATACAATAAAAGAAGAAGGAGAGAGAGCAGTTCTAGAAACAGGAGTAGTTGGCTTGCATCCAGACTTAATAAAACTACTAGGAAAGTTAAAATATAGAACAAGTTATGGTCAAAATGTGCTAAATCATTCTATAGAAGTTTCTAATTTAGCAAGAATAATGGCAGATGAACTAGGACTAGATCCTAAACTTGCAAGACGTGCAGCTTTATTACATGATATAGGAAAAGCACTAGATCATGACATGGAAGGGACGCATGTTGAGATTGGTGTAGAAATACTGAAAAAGTATAAAGAAAATGAAAAAGTAATAAACGCAGTTCAGGCACATCATGGAGATGTTGAACCACAAACAATAGAAGCCATACTTGTACAAGCAGCTGATGCTATATCTGCATCAAGGCCAGGAGCTAGAAGAGAAACATTCGAGACATATATTAAAAGATTAGAAGCATTAGAAAATATTGCTGACTCATTTGAAGGAGTAGAAAAATCATTTGCTATACAAGCCGGTAGAGAAATAAGGATAATAGTAAAACCAGAAAAAATATCAGATGACCAAATGGTGATATTAGCAAGAGATGTTGCAAAAAAAGTAGAAGATGAAATGGAGTATCCAGGTCAAATAAAAGTAAATATAGTAAGAGAAACGAGAGTCGTAGATTATGCAAAATAGCGAATAAGCTACTATTGATAAGAGAATATTAGAAATAAAATAAGAGGATTGGTTTTATTTAAAACTGATCCTCTTATTTTATTTCTAATAGACAAATTTACTAAAATATGCTAATATATAAATATATTTTTTTAAAATTCCTATTCTAATATAAGAGTAGTTTAGATAAATGCAACTAGTTAACTTATTTTGGAAAGCCAATTGGCAAGGAGGATTATTATATGACATTAGCAAGAATGCAAAAAGATAATATTAAAAAGAATTTAGATTTTGTAATCTATAATTATTTGGCTGCAACAGAAAATATTACAGCAGAAAAGATGATTCGAGATTTCAGATTAGTATATGATATTAATTTGACTCAGGAAGAAGTTAATAGAATCTTAGACGAATATGCAAAAGCAGGGGTATTGAGTCCAAGGTTTAGACATTTTGTATTCGTAAGTCGATAGTATAAAAAAGAGAGGTTTTGCTATTTGCAGCCTCTCAAAAAATTTATAACTCAATTCTTGGCTGATATCTCTCAAGCCACATATTTACTTGATAAAGGTATGCCATAAGCTGAGGACCTGTCATAAGCTGACCGAACCATGGTCTTGTAAACGCCTTGCCATCTGTCTCTAATATTTGCATGATATATTCTCTATTTAATAAATTATTTATAGGTGCATCTTTATCATC
>CALXND010000057.1 GCA_944389655.1 uncultured Clostridia bacterium
ATAGGATTAATACTATGCAAAGGAAAGAATAGATTAACAGTTGAATATTCATTAAATAGTGTCGAAAATCCAATAGGAGTATCTTCTTTTGAAATATTGCCAAAAGAAATAATAGAAGCATTGCCAACAGAAGAAGACTTAAATTTGCATATAGATATAAAGGAAAACGAATAAGATAATTAAAGATGAAATTTAAAATTATAATGAATTCTTTGAATTTAGGAATAAATTCAAGGTTTATTTTTAAGGGGATTTTTTATCGACATCAAAAAAGATATAAAGTTATACCAAAAGCAATTTTGGAAGGATAAAAATTGAAAATAAAGCGATTAGATGAAAGAAGGAGAGAGTGAATATAGCTTAAATCTAAAAGGTGTATGGATACCAATAGAAATGTTAACAGACAAAAAATCAAGTGATAAGGAATAACCATATTTAAAGTATTTACTAAAAAATCCACCAGCGAAAAAAAATATATGCAACTAAATCCAATCTTGAAAAAAATTCCAAATTATGCTAATATAAGAGTGATTTAAAAGAGAAGGGATTGGTTTAAATGAAGAAAAAGGCTGAGGACAAGTTTTATAAAGAAGTAACAAACTTTAGAGAATTAGTAAAAAGATACGAAGAATTTGAAGAACTAACAGCATTCAAATATAAGGAAAAAGGCGAAATAAAAGAAATATCTTACAAAAAATTTGTAGAAGATATAAAAAAAGCAGCAGAAAAAGTTATAGCATCTGATGCAAAAAGAGTTGCAGTAATTGGAAATAACAGATATGAATGGGTTGTAACATATTTAGGCGTAACAACAGCTGGTAAAGTTATAGTTCCACTCGATAAAGCACTAACCAATAAAGAAATAGAAAAGCTTCTTAAAAGAAGCGAAGTAGATGTTGTAGTATACGATGAAAAATATGAAGAGGCAATAGATGAAGCAATAGCAGAAGGTTGTAATATAAAGCATAAAATTTGCATGGACAATATAGAAAAGGACGGAGTACTTAAATATGAGGATATGCTAAAAGCAGGAGAAGAAATAATAAAATCAGGCAAAGCACAATACAATAATGTTAAACTTCATGAAAATGAAATGTATGTAATGCTATTCACATCTGGTACAACCAATGAACCAAAAGCAGTTATGTTATCACAAGAAAACATATGTAAAAACGTATCAGCATATCAATATAATTTTAAAATATATCCAACAGACACTTTATTATCGTTCTTGCCAATACATCACACATTTGAGTGCAGTATAACAATACTTTATGGCACATATTGTGGAGCAACAATAGCTTTTTGTGAAGGTTTAAGATATATTGCAGATAACCTAAAAGAGTTTAAAGTATCAGTATTTGTAGCAGTGCCATTAGTATTAGAGACAATGGCAAAGAAAATACAAAAAGCAATTGCAAGTAGTGGAAAAGCAGGACTAATAAATAAAATGACAAAACTTTCTCATGGACTTTTAAAATGTAAAATAGATATAAGAAAGAAATTATTTAAACCAGTATTAAAACAATTTGACGAATACTTAAGAGTAGTACTTTATGGAGCAGCGCCAATGGATAAGGTAACCATAGAGTGGTATAACGATTTGGGAATTGAACTAATTCAAGGGTATGGCTTAACAGAAAGCTCGCCAGTTGTTACAGCAGAAGCATCTGATAAGAAAAGACCTGGATCAATAGGTGTTCCGCTAAAAAATGTGGAAGTAAAAATAGATAATCCAGATCAAGATGGAGTAGGTGAAATATTGGCCAAAGGACCAAACATAATGCTTGGATATTACGAAAATGAAGAAGCTACAAAAAAGGCACTAGAAAATGGATGGCTTCATACGGGAGATTTTGGATATATAGATAAAGATGGATTTGTATTTGTTACTGGCAGACAAAGTGATATTATTGTTCTAAGAAACGGTAAAAACATATATCCTCAAGAATTAGAATTTTTAATAAATAAATTACCATACGTAGAAGAAAATATGGTATATGCCAGAAATAAGAGCAAAACAGACACTGTGTTATGTGCCAAAATTGTGTATAATAAAGACAATATAAAAGAACATTTTGGAGAAAAAACTAAAGAAGAATACAATAAATTAGTTTGGGAAGATATAAAGAATATAAATAAAGACTTACCAACGTTTAAACATATAAAGGAAATTATTTTAACAGACGAACCACTAGAAAAAACAACAACACAAAAAGTAAAAAGATTTGTAGAGCTTAAAAAGATTGAAAGTAAATAATTATCGAAAAACAATAAAAAAATATTGACAAAAAATAAAATAGAGCGTAAAATATTAGTGTAATGATTAAAGATAATAGCAAAGTTATTATCTAAGGGAGGAGAAAAAATCATGAAACTAGCAGTAATAGGAAGTTTCCTAATTGCAATTTTACACTCTATTTTGTTTTATGGACAAAAACTAGGAATATCAGTATTTTTATTTTGCTTGACTTTTTGCTTTTTTATAATATATGTACTAGAAAAAAATAATAAAATAAAAAATAAAAAGGCATTAATACTAGCAATACCAATACTACTCATATCTGCAACATATTTTATATTTAATAATTCATTTTTTTATGTAGCAAATATATTTGTTCTAATGTTACTTACAGCAATAATGATAGTACTTGCAGTATTCAACAAGACGACACTAAGACTAATTAGCAATAGAATAGTATATTTAATACTAGGACCTATAGAATTTCTAGAAGAAGCAGTAGGTAGCATAATTGAAACAATTGTAAGCTTTTTCAAGAAAAAAGAAGTATCAAAAGAAAAAAACGAAAAAGCAAGAAAAATAATTATAGGAATTTTAATAGCAATACCAATATTAATTGTAGTACTTAGCTTATTATCTAGTGCAGATAGTGTGTTTTCAAATGAATTAGGGGAAGTAATTCAAACAATTTTTGATTTAGATATATTTAAAAGCACAACATATACAAATTTATTTTTCAGAGTAATTATAATACTATTAATATCAGTGTATCTAATAGCACTTTTGTATAATATACTAGAAGATAATTTTGGTGAAAAAGAATGCACCGAAGCTAAAAAATGGAGTATAGATAAGACAATAGGAAATACAATATTAACAATATTAAACGTAGTATATCTAATTTTCTGTTATATACAAATATCAGTGTTATTTATGAAAACTGGTAACATGCAAAGTTACGAATACGCGGAATATGCAAGGCAAGGATTTTTCCAACTCATGGCAGTTTCAGTCATAAACCTAATAATTATTTTATTAACAAGTAAAAGAAATGAAGTTAATAAAAAAATAACATATACCAAAATAATGAACTTATGTTTAAGTGGATTTACAATAGTAATATTAATATCATCATTTTACAGAATGTTTCTTTATGAGCAAGAATATGGATATACCTTTTTACGACTAATGGTATACTTTGCGCTCGCTACAGAACTAATATTAATAATACCAACAATAATGTACATTCTAGATGTAAAAATAAACTTACCTAAAACATATTTTGTAATAATAGTATTAATGTATGTATTTATAAACTACATAAACATCAATAGTTTAATTGCAAAGAAAAATATAGATAGATATTTGAATAATAGCTCAAAATACGAAATAGACATAGACTACTTACAAACACTTGGAGTAGATGCATATCAAGAAATAGAAAGACTAAAAAGTGTAAAAAATACAAAAATACGAGACGAAGTAGAATGGTATTTAAAAAGAATAGAAAATGAAGTATCAGATATGAATTGGCAAAGTTTTAATATAAATAAATTAAGAGCAAAATTTTACAATTAATAGTGCAATTGGGGACAGTCCCCAATTGCACTATCTTTAAAATTCTAGAAAACAGCTTGATTTATATAAAAAAAATTAATATAATATTAAAAAAAGATTGGTTATAAAACAAATTTTTTTGTAATTAAAAATGTATAATAAGTACAGTAAAGGAAAAGTGAATAAAGATGAAAGTAACAGGAAAGAGAAGTTTATCTGATTTTATATGTTTAATGCTAAAGATAATATTTGTAATGGGAATTTTAATATATATTACATTACCATTTCTATTAAGCAAATACGTAGAAATATTTAACCCAGTATTAAATTATACAGCCGCACTTATTATGCTATATACATCAGGAATACCAGCACTTATAATAGTATATAAATTCATAAAGTTGTTTGAAAGTTTAACAGAAGATAATCCATTTGTAATGGAAAACGTAAAGCATTTAAAAGTGGTTTCTGTATGTTCATTTATAATATCCATAATTTATATTATAGGCATCTTCTTTATAGTTTCTATATTTGAAATAATAACAATTGCTATATTTATTATAGCATGGCTTGGTACATATGTATTAGCAGAACTATTAAAAAAAGCAACTGAATATAAACAGGAAAATGATTTAACAATATAAACTTTTATTAAATAGGAAGTTTCTCCGAAAATCATATTTAATAAAAAGATATAATCTTTATCGCCTCTAAGATTTCCGCTGTATAGTTGGAAACTTAATTGGCACGAACAAAGGTCAACTTTCGCCGCTTTGGTTGAATTTATGGCAAATAAGAAAGGAATGAGGTTAGTGGCAATTGTTGTAAATTTAGATGTTATGATGGCAAAAAGAAAAATATCTTCTTCCGAACTTGCAGAAAGAATAGGGATTACAAATGCAAATTTATCTATACTTAAGACAGGAAAGGGAAAAGCTATAAGATTTAGCACATTAAATGCAATTTGCAAAGAGCTAGATTGTACTCCAGGTGACATATTGGAATATAGGGAAGAATAGTAAAAAGGATGTGTAAAAGTGAGCAAATTTATAAATAAAGTAGTTATAGTGGGAGGACCAGGAACTGGAAAAAGTACACTGGCTAAAAACTTAGGAAAACAATTAAATTTGCCAGTATATCATTTAGATGGGATAAAAAGAAGGAATAGAAAATACACTAAAAAAGAATCCAGAAAAAGAAGTACTTATTTTTAAAAATAGAAGGGAACTTAATAAATGGTATACAAAAAAATTCAAGCAGAAAATTTGTGTACATTTTAAATAGCTGTTTTAAAATAGTGAAGGTTTTCGTTTTTTCGTATTCTAAAAAATCTAAGAAATAGCAAAAAGCTAAATCTTAGATTTTTTTATTGTATAGAAAAAATCGACTTTTACTTTGATACCTAAACATTTTTAACGATGTTTCCGTATTAGGCTTCCTTGAGTCGTCCGAGCAAATCGATGACATGCATTTTGCCGTTGTTCAAAAGACTAGCCCTGCGAAATGCACATATGTGCGTCGAAAGATTTGCTTTCGTTAACGCACACTTTTCTTCTTGGGTAAATCATGAGGAGGCTTGAAATATGAAACCACTTTGATTGTGCTAGAAGTACTGGAATTTCAAATAAAAAGTTTATTTTTCATATATAATAAAAAAATGGTTTAAAATTCATAAAATTGGCAAAAATATATGTAAGAAAAAAGATAAGGAGAGTAAAGATTGAACGATTACTTAAAACAAGATAAAAAAAGAAAAATAAAAAAGGATTTAGTAACAATATTTATTTTAATATTAATAACATTATGTGTAATAATGGCCTACATACTTTATCAAAATACTGCTATAGTAGAGAGCGATGAGCAAAGCAATAATACTACCATAGAAAGAACAACACAAACAATAAATCAGGTTCAGCAAAAAGATAAAACAGTAACAGAAATGATAACACAAATTAATGAAACAGTAGTGGGAATATCAAAAGTACGAAATAGTGGAAGCAGTATATTTTCTGATGAAAATATTACAGATTTAGGTTTAGGAACAGGTGTAATTGTTACAAGTGATGGATATATAGTTACTAATGCACATGTAAGTGGAGAAAAATATAGTAAATGCTATGTTACACTAGCAAGTGGGAAAACATATAATGGAGACGTAGTATGGTCAAACACAGATATTGATATGGCTATAGTAAAAATAAATCAAAAAAATCTGCAAACTGCTCAACTAGGCGATTCAGACAATATAAAGGTAGGAGAAACAGTATATGCAATAGGCAATCCAATAGGCTACGAATTTCAAAGAACTGTAACATCAGGCATAATTAGTGCAATAGATAGAACAATTAAATTTGAAGAAGACGAAAAAGAAATTTATATGGAAGATTTAATACAAACTGATGCAACTATAAATCCAGGAAATAGTGGAGGACCGCTAGTAAATGCAGAAGGACAAGTAATAGGCATAAACGTAGTAAAAATAACATCAGCAGAAGGAATAAGTTTTGCAATACCAATTAATTCGACAAAAAATGTAATAAATAGTTTTGAAAAAAATGGCAAATTTGAGGAACCAACATTAGGAGTATTTGCATTTGATAAAAAAGTATTAGGATATATGGATACAAACTTAGCATTTAGTGAAGGAATTTATGTTGCTGTAGTAAACAAAAACTCAGCAGCAGAAGAAGCGGGAATAAGAATAGGAGACATTATTCTAAGTATAGATGGAAATAAATTAGAAAGAATGTGTGACCTAAGGTGCTATATATATTCAAAAAAACCAGGAGATAAAATAAAATTAAAAATAAAGAGAAACTATAGAGAAATAGAAGTGGAATCAACTCTAAAAAGAAAAATTTAAAACTGCGCAATTGGAAACATAGCTCTTTGGCGCAAAAAGACCAATAATCATTGATATTAGACAAATTCAGCAAGTGATACAAAAATATTGTATTATATAGAAAAGAAATTAAAAAAAATTTTGCGATGCCTGAAAGCCAGTAGGAGAAAGAGAAAGCAAAGAAAATGCGCAAATGGGGTCTGACCCCATTTGCGCAAGAGGAGGTTAAAATGAAGTCATATTGGATAAATAGTGATGAGAATAATAGCAAAAAGTTTAATAAGTTAGATGAGAATATTAAAACCGATATTTGCATAATAGGAGGAGGTCTTACTGGAATTACAACTGCTTATAATTTGAGTAAGTATAAGATTAGGACTGTAGTTTTAGAAAAGGGGAGAATAGGAAGACAGACTAGTGGAAATAGTACTGCCAAAATAACAAGCCAACATGGATTGATATATAAATATTTGATAGACTCAAAAGGAAAGGATTTTGCAAGGAAATATTACAGAGCAAATGAAGAGGCTATCCAGAATATTAAGAATATTATAGATAGAGAAAATATAGATTGCGATTTTGAGTACCAGCCATCGTATGTTTTTACACAAAGTATACAGGATGTACAGAAAATAAAAGATGAAGTAAATGCGGTAAATTCCTTTGGCGGAAAAGCAAATTTTATTGAGGCGAGGAATATAAACATTAATAAGTTGAATAGTGTGGAAGTTGTGGAAAACATGGGTGAAAAATTAAAGATAAATGTAGATAATATTGAAAGAGAAAATATGAATTTGCAAAGAAATTTGATAAAAGAAGAAATGAAAAGCATTCTTCCGATAAAGGCTATTGCTGCAGTCGAATTTGAAAGACAAGCTCAATTTAATCCATACAAATATATTAATTCTTTGGCTAAAATATGTAGTAGTTCAGGAGTAAAAATTTATGAAAATACAAAAGCTGTAGATGTAGATGCAGATGATAATGACGAATATTATACTATTTATTTGGAAAATGGGTATAAAGTCAAAGCTAAATATTTGGTAGTTACGACTAAATACCCAATAGTAAATATTCCAGGATTTTATTTTATAAAGATGTATCAATCTACTAGTTATGCTGTTGCAATGCAGACAAAAGAAAAATTATTTGAAGG
>CALXND010000058.1 GCA_944389655.1 uncultured Clostridia bacterium
CTTCTACTGTAATAATATTTAGTACCTCGTCTGGGTTTATATTGTTTTCTTGCAGATAACTTTGTTGCAAATATTGCTTATATGTATTAAAATAGTTTTCAATTAAATTACTTGCAAATGTGCTATTATCAGACCCATCTGTATTTATAATGTACTTATCATCTTGTTTTGTTACATAAAGGTTAATTTCGCCATTGTTATACTTTTGCTTTAATTCTTCTTCATTTCCTGTTACAATTTCAATATTCATTTCTTCTGCAATGCTTTTTTCTGTTTCTGTCATTTCGTAAGCAAAACCAATTTTATTATATTCACTTACATCTTTGCTAACTTGTGATTCAAACAGTGCTGACATACCAATAACTAAAAGTGGTATAAATATTGGTATTATAAGCATCATTGCCAATGACTTTTTGTCCCTAAATAATTCTCGAAGTTCCTTTTTTAATATATTCCATAAATTATTCTTCATCTGAAGCACCTCCTATCAACGTAAAAAAAGCATCTCTTAAATTTGTAGTATTTGTATCTTTCTTGATTTCTTCTGGTGTTCCAGTTTTTATAATTTTTCCTTTATTTATCATAATAACTCTGTTACAAATATTTTCTGCCTCTTCCATATAATGTGTAGAATACAGTATTGTTTTGCCCTTATCTCTTTCGCCTTTAATAAAGTTTAAAATTATTTGACTAGATATAATATCAAGTCCTGTTGTTGCTTCGTCTAAAATATAGTATTTAGGGTTATGTACTAAACATCTTGCCAAATTTACTTTTTGCGTTTGCCCTGTTGATAGGTTTGCAATTTTGTTATACAAAAATTGTTCCATTCCTAATACTTTTGTAATTTCTTTAATTCTTTCTTCGCTTTTTTGTTTGTCCACACCGTATATGTCACAACACATTTTTAGCAATTCATAGGTTGATAATGTATCATAAATTTTTGTATTACCTGATAAATATGCTATGTTTTGCTTAATTTCAATTTCATTGTCTTTGTAATTCATTCCATCAAAGCTTATTTTTCCTTCTGTTGGCTCTAATATTCCGGCTATCATACGTAATAGTGTTGTTTTTCCTGCGCCATTTGGACCAAGTATGCCAATTATTTCGCCATCTTTTGCTTCAAAGGAAATATCTTTGTCTGCATAAAATTCTTCTTTTTCTTTTTTGTTTTTATTTCTAACAAATTTTTTTGTTATATGCTCTACTGTAATCATCGCTTTCCCCTTTCTTATCTTATTTTTCAGGCAATATTATTGCATATTTTTAGGTAAAAAACAAGATATTCGACTAATTATATCAATGTATTATTCTACTCTTATATTTCCAGAAGTCGTTATTATTTTTAATACTATTTCTGCCATTCTATTATTATTTTCAATTTTAGCATTTCCCGAACCTGTTTCTGTTTCGATGTATATATCATTTTTTCCATTTATTCTAACATTTCCTGATTTTGCAGTTATATTAGAGTTTTCGGTAATATTTAATGAGTTTATATCTATGTTACCAGAACTTGTTTTTAGTTCACAATAATTTTGTATTGTTTCTATATCAATATCTCCAGAAGATGCTTCTGCTTTTGTTCTATTTGCACCTATTACATTTATTTTTCCAGATGCTGTTTTTATTGCTCCCTCTCCTATTGTTCCGATCTCAATGTCTCCTGATGATGCCTCTGCTGATAGTTTGTTAAAGTTACCAGCTTTTATATCCCCAGAACTTGCTTGTAATGTAATTTCGTTACCGTTTCCAACTGTTATGTTTCCAGAAGAACTTTTTAGAATACCATTATTTATATTTCCACATTCAATTTTTCCAGAAGAAGATTCCAAGTTGATGTTGTTATTTTCCAAATTCTGTGCCATTATATCACCACTAGATGTATGTATATTTAGCTCTTCATTCCAGTCACTTGGTACTTGTATTATAATTTTTTCATCACACCAATAGAACATTGCAAATAAATATCCTTTTGTATTGCTTTTAGTTATTGAAAGTTCTTTGTTATTGATTTCTTCATTTATTTTTTCATCTTTATCTCCATAAGCTGTAACTTTTATTTTATCTACATCTGCTTTTTCAATAGTAACATTTGATGAAGAAACATCCACCTTAATTTTATCTAATTCTTCTGGCTCGTAATCTTTTTCAAAAATTTTTTCTGTGTTATTTCCAAAAGTTATTAACGATAATTTCATATTACCACCTTTATTGATTATTGCATATACCATAAAATTTAGCAATGCTATAATTACTAAAACTAATATAATTATTAAAACTATTTTGCCAGCCTTACTTTTCATTTTTATCACATCCTTTTTTCACTGTATTTACTTTTCTCTTCTTTCATACTAAATATGAGTTTTACAATAAGTTCTACCAATGCAAATACTACCCATAAAATCCACGTTATATGCCACGCCATTGTTAGAAAGCTCACAATCAGATATATTACAAGGAAAAATGTTGCGATAATTTCTACTACTAAAGCTTCTGTTTTGTTTTTTGTGTCAACTGCTTTTATTCTTATAATGTCATCATTTAGTTTTTCAATTTCTTCTATTTCATTATTTAGTTCTTCAATGTCTTCTGTTATTTCTTTTTTATTTGCTTTATTCTTGTTTGGATATGCTACAAAGAAATATATAATCATTGCTGTTGCAATAGCACAAAGTGTTGCCCATATCATAACTGCGTGGGCATCTTCGTACCTTAATACTTCTACCATATACGGCAAACAAAAAGTTGCTATACAGTATAAGAAAATACTTATACTTAATATAATTGCTTTTCTTTTATTACGTTTTTGGGCGTATTCGTCTTGCATATCATTTGTGTTTTCAATAATTTTTGGTTTTTCTCCTTTTATAAGTTCTTCTGTGCTTATTCCAAATGTTTCGCAAAGTGGCACTATTTTATCAAAGTCTGGTGTACTTTGATCTGTTTCCCATTTTGAAATGGTTTGTCTTGTTACTCCTATTTTTTCTGCAAGTCTTTCTTGACTCATATTGATACTATTTCTATATTGAAATAATCTCTGTCCTAGTGTCATTTTTATTTTCTCCTTTCTATTTTTCTTGTATAAATTATACTGTAAATTTTGGTTGCATACTACCAATTAGACTTTGAACTTTGTCAACTTAAGTTAACAATTATTTTTTTGCCACCATTATACCAGATTTTAAAAAAGAAGAATAGGTTTTATTCTATTCTTCAAGTTTTTCTTATTTTACTAAATTTTATATTATTTTAAATTCTCTTTAAAAAATGCCTCTATTTTATCAAATGGTATTATGTCCATATTATCATATAAATCACAATGCACTGCATTTGGAATAATCATAAGTTCTTTGTTATCATTATATTTTCCGTTTTCTGTCATCTTTTTATATGCATCTTTACTAAAATAGCAAGAATGTGCTTTTTCACCGTGTATCATTAAAACGCTACTACGAATTTCACTTATATAATCTAACATTTTGGTGTTCATAAGTGAACTTAATGAACTATATGAAAAGCCATTATTTGAACCTAAAGACCTTTTATGATAACCACGCACTTTATAAAATTGAACATAGTCCTCTAAAAATTGTGGTGCGTCTGCTAGTAAGTTTTCTGGCTCTGGATTTCCTCCAACTAAACTATATTTTTTATTTTTATAATCTTCTGTTCTAGCATTATTATATGCTTTGCGTGCTTCATACCTTGCATTTTCATCATTTATATCATTGTATCCAAATGCCGTAACTCTACTCATATCATACATTGTTGAAGTTACAGTTGCTTTTATTCTTGTATCTAATGATGCTGTTTGAAGTGCGTATCCACCCCAACCACATATTCCTATAATTCCTATTTTTTCTTTATCTACATTTTCTAAATTTGATAAATAGTCAACTGCTGCTTGATAATCTTCGACACAATGGTCTATATATACCTCCTATATTTTAATTTATCCAATTTTTTAAGTCTTCTTCATTTTCCATTCCTGTTAGTCTTTTTCCCTCTTTCCAATTATAGTTTGGATATGTTTTCTTTAAATCATTTTCTGCATATCTCATTCCTGACCCACCTGAAGTGCAGAACGGTATTAAAGTTTTCCCTGTTAAATCTTTGCTTTCAATAAAAGTATTAACAACTGTTGGAGCCACTCCCCACCAAATTGGAAATCCTATTAAAATAATGTCATAATTACTTATATCTAAATTGTTATCTTTTATTTTTGGTCTGAAAGATTTATTTTGCATCTCAACAGACGACCTACTTTTCTTGTTAGTCCAGTCTAAGTCTTCTGGTGTATATTTTTCTACTGGCTCTATTTCAAATAAGTCTCCTTTTATTGCTTCTGCAATTTTTTCTGCAACTCTTTTTGTAACACCACTTGCTGAAAAATAGCTTACTAAAATTTTACTCATAATTTGTTCCTCCTAACTTAATTTATTATACTCTTCATCTGAAACTGGTTCGCACCATTCATTACTTGTTTCTTCGCCTGGTACTTCTATTGCAATATGGCTAAACCAACTATCTTTTTTAGCTCCGTGCCAATGTTTAACATTAGCTGGAATTACAATAACTTTTCCTGACTCTAAGCTTACTGCCTCTTTTCCTTCTTCTTGATACCAGCCGTGTCCTGTTGTACAAATTAAAATTTGTCCACCATTTTTACTTGCGTGATGTATGTGCCAATTATTTCTACAACCTGGCTCAAATGTTACATTTGCTAAAAATATTGGACTTGTATTATCTACTAATGGGTTTAAATAGCTATTTCCTACAAAATACTTAGCATAAGCATCATTTGCTTTTCCTTTTCCAAATATGTTTACTTTTTCAAACTCTTTTTCTTCCATATTCTTTCTCTCCTTTATCTTTATTATTTTATTTCTGGTATTTTTAGCTGGTACCCCACCAACTATGCAATTATTCTGTCATTTCCTTTGCGTTACCAGATAATGGTCTGCGAATTAAGCATGTCCTGCAACGGTAGTTCTAATTAAAATAGCCTCGCTACGTCCCAACGGAGCTCCCTGCTCCGCTCAGCTATTTTAATTAGAAGCTCCCTGCGCGGACTTATAATTCATATTAACCATTATCTAGTAACTCCTTTGCTACTTTTATTCTGGTAATATTTGATTTATACAGCTAATTGCATTTAAACTTCTTGGATAACCAATATATGGTAAAAGTGCTGTTACTGTGTTTAATAAGGTTCGTTTATCATTTCCTACATTTACATTTCCTGCAATGTGTCCTTTTACTTGAGGTTCACAACCACCTTGTGATATTAGTATTGAAAATGTAATTAGCTCTCTTGTTTTTATGTCTAAGCCGTTTCTTGTGTAGAAATCTCCAAAGCAATTATCTGATAAAAACTTTTGAATGTGTACTTGATTTTCTGGAGAACTTTCATAATTTTTATCTATTACATCTCCAAATATTGATTTTTGTACTTCTAAACCTTTATCAAAACGATTTTCTCTGTTTGTTGTTCCTTGTTTTTCTAGTGGTAGTTTTATTCCTCTTTCTTCAAATATTTTATTTGTTGGTTCTAACAAATCTAGTACTTTTAAAATACCTACATAAGGTACAGATTGATAAAGAATTTCTTTAATCTCAACTGGTGTTATTCCCACATTTAATGCTGCTTTTACAAATGTTTCATATCTTTTAGGCGTTTGAACTGCAATTGATGCAGCTAAAATTACCATTTGTCTTGTTTTTTCATCTAAATGGTCATATTCTTGTGCCTCATCTAATGCAAAATTTAAAATGATTTCTTTTAATTCTTCATCATCTTTAAAAAGCTCATCACTTTTAAATAATTTTTTGTGATTTTCCATTGCTTTTTCTGTAATAGCCATTTTTTAATACCTCCTTTAATTTTTTATTTCATTTTTTTGCCTAGCTCATATGCTTCTTTATAAAAATGTTCTGGAATCATACCTACTGTACCACAACCTTTTCCTATAATCATACCTTCATCTTTATAATTCATATAATTTACCAATTTTTTATAATGCACGATTAGTGGCTCTACTGTAGAATTATCTGTATTCCAACAAGTCATTATATATGCTGTTTTTAATCTTTTACGGCTAATTCTTCCAGTTCTTGAATAAAATCTGTCTATTGTAGCTTTTAATGGTGCTGTCATAGCGAAATAATATACTGGAGTGGCAAAAACCAACATATCAGCATTTTCTACTTCATCTAATATTTTTACCATATCATCTTGAAATACACAGTCGCCATCCATTCCACAATGATTACAACCAATACAAGGATGAATATTTAAGTGTGCTGTATCAAACCTTACAATTTCATTTCCGTTTTCTTTTGCACCTTTTATAAATTCATCAACTAATGTATTTGACGTTCCGTGTAAATTATAACTTCCTGTTAATATTACTATTTTCATTGCTTTAAACCTCCTTTAAAATTTACTTTAATAATTTTACTATTCCATTATAAGCAATTTCATATGTAGATAATTGTGGGAATGGTACGTTTGCGTTCTCCATTGCCAATTTTTGTTTTTCTGTTGCTTCTGTATAAGGATATATTCCGTACATAAATGGAAAGAAAGAAAATATAAATTTATCTTTTTCTTCTTCCGACATTTTCTTAAAAAATTTATCTATGCATTTTTTTACCATTTTCACAGCTCTACCATAAGATTCTTTAAATTTTATCAGTTCTTCTATTCTGCTATTTTCTTCCATATCATATAAGTTCATAGAAAGTAGTTTTAATAAATTTCTTCTTTTTTCTATGGAACGTGCCAACTTCTCAGCAAAACTTTCCTTTGTTAATTCTTCGTTTTCGTTATATATTTCTTCTAAATCATTTATCCATTTTTCATATTCTTGTTTAAATAATGCTAAAAATATTTCTTCTTTTGTTTGAAAATAATAGTAGATAGATGTTCTAGAAAATTTACCTTGCTCTCCTATTCCTTTTAATGTAATGTCTTTAAAACTAGTTTGTTTGTATAGTTCTTCACAAGCTTTGATAATTTCTTCCTTCTTGTCTTCTCCAATTTCATTATTCATTTTAACCTCCATTTGAGCGAATTTATGCTCGAACAAAAATTTTATTTAATAACCCCTATAAATTCGTGAAAATGTTAGAGGTTAAAATTAGCCATCTCAAAATTCGTTAGAATTTTGAGGGCGATAGCGATTGTAGCCAATAGTGTGAAAAACTTGTTTTTTCACACTATCCACACTCCTTTCTGCCAGAATAAATTGATTTAATCTATTAAGCCCTAGACAAAGTTTTTTGTTTTTTCGACATCGTGTCAAACTTTATTTATTATATATCACTTTTTTGACATCGTGTCAATATGATTTTTTGAAAAAACAAGTCTATTTTTGAAGTGCACCCAAAATGTTAGACAAAAATCTAACATTTGGAGGTGCATTTTTTAATGAGTAAATATTCATTGGAAT
>CALXND010000059.1 GCA_944389655.1 uncultured Clostridia bacterium
TATTGCTTGATTTCTGTTTGAAAAAGAATTACATTTTGGCTAGGCGCACGAGTTAGAAATTTATGAGATGTGCTTTTTGCACATTGATTAAATTTCTAACGATGTGCAACAATGCCAAAATTAATTATCTTTCAAACTATTTTAGTTTAAATAATGGCTTCCCATAGTCTACCACATCTCCATCTTTTACGCAAACCTCTATTACTTCTCCGTCAAATTCTGACTCTATTTCATTCATTAATTTCATAGCTTCTACTATGCAAAGTATGTCTCCTTTTTTTACTTTGCTTCCTACTTCAACATAGGCCTTAGCATCTGGTGAAGGTTTTGAGTAAAATGTACCAACCATTGGAGATTTTACTACTTTACAATTTTCTTCTTTTTCTTCTGGTTTTATTTTTTCTTCTTTCTTATTTTCTGGAACAGTTATATATTGCACTTGTTCTTTTGGTTGAATTGGTAAAATTGGTTCTTTGTCTTTTTTCATACTTATTTTTACACCATCTGGGAACTCAATTTTAAGTTCATCTATTTTAGAGCTTCCCATATCGTCTATTAATTTCTTTATATCTTCGTAATTCATTTTTCCTCCATTCGAGCTAGTTTACTCTCTAATAAAATTTTATTTGATAGCCTGTAAACTTTTCTAATAAATTTGGGTTTTACAAGCCTTAAGAAATCCAAATAAATATACTCCCCTTCCTACTACTTAAAAAAATCCTGATTTGTTTATTTATTCGTATTTCTTTAATAATATGCTAGCATTATGTCCTCCAAATCCTAAAGAATTAGACATTGCATATTTTATTTCTACATTTCTTCCTTCGTTTGGAACTATATCTAAATCACACTCTTCATCTGGTACCTTATAATTTATAGTTGCTGGCACATATGCTTCTTCTATTGCTTTTGCACAAACTACTGTTTCTACCCCACCTGCTGCTCCAAGTAAATGTGCTGTATTGCTTTTAGTAGAACTTACCATTACTTGTTTGCTAGCTTCACCTAATGCTGTTTTTATTGCCATTGTTTCGCAAGAATCGTTTAAATGTGTTGATGTTCCATGAGCATTTATATATGTAATTTCTTCTGGTTTTATTTTTGCTTCTTCTATTGCTATTTTCATAGCTCTTGCTCCACCTTCACCTCCTGGTGCTGGTGATGTTATATGGTATGCATCTGATGTTGCACCATATCCAACTACCTCCGCATATATTTTAGCTCCTCTTGCTAAAGCATGTTCTAGTTCTTCTAATATTACTATTCCTGCTCCTTCTCCCATTACAAATCCGCTTCTTTCTTTATCAAATGGGATACTTGCTCTGTTTTTATCTGTTGCTTGAGATAAAGCTTTTATATTTGTAAATCCTGCTACACCAATTGGTGTTATTGGTGCTTCTGTTCCTCCTGCTATAACAATATCTTGATATCCGTTTTTTATCATTCTAAAGCTTTCACCTATACAATGTGTTCCAGATGCACATGCTGTAACCATAGATATGGATTCACCTTTTGCGCCTAATTCTATTGCTACATTTCCAGCTGCCATATTGGCAATACTCATTGGAATAAACATTGGTGATACTCTATCTGGTCCTTTTTGTACTAGGTTGCCTATTTCTTTTTCCATAGTATTAAGACCTCCTATTCCAGAACCTACAATTACTCCAACTCTCTCCATATTTTCTTTTTCTTTATCTAATTTGCTATCATTCCATGCTTCTCTTGCTGCAACAATTGCATACTGACAATATAGGTCTAGTCTTTTTGTACTTCTTTTATCAAAGTGTTCTTCTGGAACATATTCTTTTACTTCTGCTGCCAGTTTTACTTTGTAGTCTGTTATATCAAAATGTGTTATTTCGTCAATTCCACATTTTCCGTTTTTTATTCCGTCCCAGAATTCTTCTACATTATTTCCTATTGGAGTTATTGCTCCAAGTCCTGTAATAACTACTCTTCTTTCCATTTTTTATTCCTTTCCTTTTTATTACCGCATATGCTAAATTAAAATATATGTTTTTAATTTACATTACCATTCCACCATCAACATTTATAACTTGCCCTGTAATATAAGCACTATCTTCCGAAGATAAGAATTTTGCTACTTTTGCTATTTCTTTTGCTGTTCCCATTCTTTTTAATGGAATTTGTGCATTTATTCCTTCTTTTACGTTATCAGATAATACTTTTGTCATATCTGTATCTATAAAGCCTGGTGCTATTGCATTTACTAAAATATTTCTGCTTGCAACTTCTTTTGCCAAACTCTTTGTAAATCCTATTATTCCCGCCTTAGATGCAGAATAGTTTGTTTGTCCTGCATTTCCTACTACGCCTACTACAGATGCCATATTAATTATTCTTCCTGATTTTTGCTTTATCATATATGGAATTACGTTTCTTGTTACGTTAAATGTTCCAGTTAGATTAATATCTATAACTGCTTCAAAATCTTCTTTTTTCATTCTCATTAATAATCCATCTTTTGTTATGCCTGCATTGTTAACAAGTACATCTATTCTTCCAAATTTTTCTATTGTTTCTTTTACCATTTGTTCACATTCTTCAAAATTCGCAACATCTGCTTTTACGAATTCACATTTTACATTGTTTGTTTCAATTTCTTTTTTTAGTTCATCCATTCCATCTTGCATACTTCTATAATTTATTGCTATATCAAATCCGTTTGCTGCAAGTTCTAATGCTATTTGTTTTCCAATTCCTCTTGTAGCTCCTGTGATTAATGCAACTTTATTTTCGCTCATTTCTTTCATCCTTTCTTTTGAAATTTAAGTTTGTATATATCAGAATAAAACTCAAATTTCTTTTTCTATATTAACTTAATTATTTTTTATATTTTCCAGAACATTTTCTAGTGTTTCTACACTTTCTATATTAAACACATTTGCCTCTACTCCTTTTTCTTTGCAGACTTTTTTTGCAAATCCAGATAGAGTTTTTCCTGGTCCAACCTCTATGAAAGTATCTGCTCCCTCGTCTAACATAGTTTCTAAAGATTTTCTAAACATTACTGGTTTAATAACATGATTTGACAATATTTCTACCATATTATCTCCAGCCTTATATGGTTTTCCATCCGCATTCTTTACTACTTCTGTATTTAATTTATTAAATGATAGTTTTTCTAATTCTTTTTTTAACTCCTTCGACGCTTCTATTAATTTTTCTGTATGAAATGGTCCACTTGTTTTTAGTTCTATAACTTTTCTAGCACCTAACTCTTTTGATATTTCCATTGCTTTAAGTACTGCTTCTCTTTCTCCTGAAATTACCACTTGACCTGGACAATTATAGTTAACTGCTTTTACAAATCCATTATCTACTTTTGTACAAGCCTCTTTAACTTTTTCATCTTCTAATCCAATAATTGCTGACATTGCCCAATTTCCTTTTGGTGCTAAATTTTGCATTAAAATTCCTCTTTTTCTAACTATTTTTACGCCTTCTTCTAATTTTATGGCATTTGCATAAGTTAGCGCAGAATATTCTCCTAAGCTTAAACCTGCTGACATCTCTGCTGTTATTCCTTCTTTTTTTAAAAGTTCTGTAATAGCCATACTCATTACATATATTGCGATCTGAGTATTTTTGGTTTCGTTTAACTCTTCTTGACTTAGGTTGTATGTAATTTCTTCTACACTTTCTCCTAATGCTTCTCCAGCTATTTTATATACTTTCCTTACTTCTTCGTATTTTTCGTATAAATCTTTTCCCATGCCTACTACTTGAGTGCCTTGCCCAGGATATAGGTATACAATTTTCATAAAAACTTTCATTCCTTACATATTATATTTAGGTTTTTTAAAGGTTTAACCTATAAACCTTTTATGTTTTGCTATTTTCTTATGAGCTATATTTCAATTAAAATACTTCCCAAATTTAAGCCTCCACCATAACCTGCAAGTATTATTTTGTCATTTTCTTTTAATAGTTTTTTATTTAGTACTTCGTCTATTGCAATTGGTATACTAGCATTAAATGTATTACCTATGTGGCTTAAATTTATATAAATCTGCTCTGGTAAAGCTCCTATTTTTTCAGCTATACTAGCCAATATTTTAACATTTGATTGGTGCGGTATTATAAGCTTAATATCCTGCACTTTCAATTTTTGCTTTTCTAATAGCTTTTTAATATTTTCAGAAACTTTTGTTGTTGCAAATTTGTACACTTTCTTCCCGTCCATATATATTTTAGAATTTTCTTTGCAAGTTAACAAATCTCCATATTTTCCTATGCTTTCTATATTCTTGTCATATAATTTGTTTTTTGCTTTTGTAACAATAGTTGCTCCTGCACCATCGCCAAGTAATATAGTAGTGTTTATATCGTCTTTGTCTAAAACTTTAGATAGTTTTTCCACTCCTATGACTAGTGCATTGTCAATTTCGTCAAGTTCAATATATTTTCTTGCAATATCTAATGCATTTATATATCCACTACAACCTGCCAAAATATCCATACACATGCAGTTTTCTATATTAAATTTTTTTTGAATTTGAAATGAGATACTTGGCATTGCATCTTCAAAATTTGTAGATGCAACTATTATTAAACCAGTTTTTTGCAAATCAATTTCATTTTTTTTAGTTAAGTTTTCTACCGCTTTTATTGCTAATTCTGCTCCAGTTTCTTCTCCTGCCCAATATCTTTTCTTTATTCCTGTTCTTTTATATATCCAATTATTGTCTATATTAAATATGTTACTAAAGTAGCTATTTTCAATTACTTGTTCGGGCAAATACATACCACTTGCTATTATTTTAATTGAATTCATATGTATTCCTTTCCGATTAATTTTCCGTATAGTATTATATCATATCTATATTTTTTTTGCACTAGTTCTAACCAAACGGTCGAATTTTATGTACTATAACGATTATAACTTTTTATTTAATAGAATTTTACTATACTAGAAAAAAGAGTAATAGGATTTTCATCTTACTACTCTTTAAAATTTAAATAAAAAATAAAGGAATTTTTAAATATTATATTGATATAATTTTATTTTTTACATACGGAAAAATGTTTAAATTTAAAATTATGTTTATTTTTAAAACCCTGTTTGTGGAAGATTAATTTCCTTTTCTCCTATAACTGTAATATCATCATCTTCCACTTCTTTTTCTTCTGTTTCTGGTTTTTTATGATCCATTACAGTTATAGAATATGCTTGACCTAATTTTAAATTTACTTCAATTAAATCTTCATATAATGTATAACCGTCTGGTGATTTTATCTCTTGTACATAATATTTTCCTGGCATAAATTTGTCTAACGTGACTTTTCCATCACTACCAGTTGTTACATCCGAATAAACTATATTTTTATCTTCATCTAAAATATTGAATTTTGCCCCTACTAGTACTTCATTTGTTTCAGCATCTTTCTTTATTATCTCCAATTTTGTTCTATTATCTAGATATCTTACTGTTAGCTTTGCACTTTCATATTCGTAATTTCCTGCAGCTAAAGCATAACTTTGCTTTTTAGAATCTCCAGATTCTCCATAAAGTATTGGCATAGTTTCCATATCTGCTGTTACTTCTATATCAAATGTTCCTTCTTTTTCCATTTCAGAAATTGGAATTAGTATTTTAAACTTTTCTCCTTGCTTAAATGTTTGTTTTTCTTCATTGACTGTATTTGTTATTTTTACATTTTCTAATTTAACATTGTTTAGTTTTACACTATATTGTGTACTATTAACATTAGTTTCTACATAAAATGTTTTACTTGCATAATTGTTATTTATACTATCCATATTCCACTGAGTATCATCTGTTTTAATATTTACAATTGCTGATGGTTTTGAATCATTTGAATTTCTAGCAGCTTTAGATATCGCTTCTGCCGCTTTTACTACTCTATCTCCTTGTGCATCTAATCCTTTAAAATCATCCCAGTTGTAATTATACATTGCATCATATACTGCCATTTTAGTCGCAGCAAATGCTTCAATATCACTATTACATCCTAGTTGTTTTGCTGTTTTAAAAGGATAACCATTTGTTACTGCTCTCCATATTTTTGAATCATTTACTAATTTATCCACATGTACTTTATACTCTTCTTCCTCAGTTATTCCTGGCAAATTTCTATTCAAACAATATGCTGGATATTCTACTCCATCTTTTTCATATACAACAAACTCCACACCTACTATTACGTCTTTATATTTAAAACATACTAGTTCTCCTTTTGAATACAAATCTGCTTCACTAATCAAATAAGTTGCTGCATTTGCTTTAGGAATAAATCCTAAAAGAATTGTTAGCATTGTTACTAATATAATTAGTGCTGATATTACTTTCTTCATTCTTCTCCTTCTTTCTTATATGATTTCTACTGCTTGAACACATCTTCTATATTCACGCATATTTTCTACACATGTAATTAATGTAATTCTGTTATCATTTGTTCCTTTTATATATGTCCAATCTGTTTGTTTTATAATCTTATTCAATATAACTTTATACTCTCTTGTTCCGTCTTTTGTATGATATATTATTTTGTCTCCAGAATCTAATTTTTTTAAATTTGCAAAGAAATTACATTTGTATCCTCTATTATGACCCGCAAGAGGCACATTTCCGTTCCATGATGTAGTATTTTCAAAATGTCCTACGGCTGTTGCTAAAATTTCTTGACTAGTTCCTACTTTTATTGGTGCGTCTACATTTATTTTTGGTATTTCGATTCTCCATTTATTTGCTTTATCTATTAAATCTATTTTTTCATCATTAGTTGCATCTATTGGCTCTACTGTTGCATCTTCAAATATATCTGCAATTTGCAAAATGTCTATCAAACCATTTTGTATATCTATTACTTTTGAATTTAATGGTTTTCTTTTTTGCACGATTTTAGCTATATTTTCTAATTTATTTTCTTTGTTAAAATTTATATTGTTAAATACTAAAATATCTAATAATATGAATAATAAAATAGAAATAATTATAGAAGAACATAGAGCAATAATATTGAGATTTCTATTTGAATAATTTAGCAATATTCTTCCCTTCTTTGATTTCTTAATTTGTTGATTAAAACATTTTTGATTTTAATTTAGAATATAAGTTTTTGAATAAAATTATTTCTTTTGATTATATTGAAAAATTGCAATTTTTAATATGAATATATCTTAGCACACTTTCCAATATTTGTAAAGAACTTTTCATCGACATAATTCGACAAAAGGTTCTCGTCAATTGAAAAAGTAAAATCTATTCAATAAAAAGTAAATATAAATTAGTAATAAATTAACAGTTATTGTAAGATC
>CALXND010000060.1 GCA_944389655.1 uncultured Clostridia bacterium
ACGAAATTGGAGAGTGAAAAAATGAGTTTAATATATAAGCCGCGAATATATGCTTTTGTTGGACCATCTGGAACAGGAAAAAGTTATAGAGCACAACTGGTAGCAAGTGAAAATAATATACACTATATAATAGATGATGGATTGCTAATAAACGATAATGATGTGGTTGCAGGAGAATCTGCAAAAAAAGCACCTACCAAAATAGAAACTGTAAAAAAAGCAATATTTATAGAAAAGAAAGAACAAGAAGATATGAAAAAAGTAATTCAAAAAATAAAACCAGAATCAATATTAATACTAGGAACATCTGATGGCATGGTAGAAAAAATTGCACTAAATTTAGGACTGCCAAAACCAGAAAAGACAATTTATATTAATCAAGTAGCAACAGAAACAGAGATGGAAACAGCAAGAAGAATTAGAACAACAGAAGGAAAGCATGTAATACCAGTTCCCACGTTTGAAATAAAAAGAGATTTTGCAGGATATATATTAGATCCACTTCAAATTTTTAAATATAGAAAAAATGATAAACCATATATATCGGAAAAATCTATAATAAGACCTACGTTTAGTTACTTAGGAAAGTTTACAATTTCAGATACTGTTTTTAGACAAATAACAGAATATATTGCTAAAAAAACAGATGGGATACATAGGGTTTCAAGAGTAAGAGTAGAAAACTCAGTAGGTGCAACAAATATATATGTAGAAGTATATGTCATATATGGTTATAATATAGTAAAAGTTTTAAGAGATTTTAAGCAAAGAGTAAAAAAAGAAATTGAAAAATTAACAACAATGAATGTTCAAGAGGTATCTGTTTTAGCAAAGGGAATACATATGCCAGAAAGTGAGGAGAAATAAATGTCATTTATAGTAGCAATTGATGGACCAGCAGGGACTGGAAAAGGTACAGTAACAAAGATTTTATCAAAAAAATTAAAGTTATTAAATATAGATACAGGTGCAACATATAGATGTGTAGCACTTGCAATGTTAAATAAAGGAATAAAATTAGAAGAACTAGATAAAATAAAAAAATTATTAGATAGCATAAAGATAGAATTAAAAAATGAAAAGGGAGTGCAAAAAGTATCTTTATATGGAGAAGATGTTACAAAAGAAATAAGGAGTAAAGAGGTTTCAGATTTTGTATCTCAAGTGTCTAGCATAAAAGAAGTACGTTTAAAAATGGCTGATCTTCAAAGAAAGATGGCAGAAGGCAAAGACGTTATTATGGAAGGAAGAGACATAGGAACATATGTATTTCCAGCGGCGGATGTAAAAATATATCTTGATGCAGATTTAGATGAAAGAGCAAAGAGAAGATATTTACAGAATCGAGAAAAAGGAATACAATCTACTTATATGGAAGTTTTAGAAAACGTAAAAATGAGAGACGAAAATGATAGGAATAAAGAAATAGGAGCACTAAAATTAGCAAAAGATGCTGAAGTAATAGATAGTACGCAAAAAAGTATTTATCAGGTAGTTAGAGAAATAACTGAAATAATAAAATCAAAAAGAACAGAACAAAAACTCCAAAAAAGAATATATAAAATTAGAAAAGAAAATGCATGGAAAAAGTTTGTTAGAAAAATAGTAAAAGTGATTTTACGAACACTATATAGACTAGCATTTAGAGTAAGAATAAATGGAAAAGTCCCAGATGACGGAGCATATGTAATATGCTGTAACCACATAAATTACCTAGATGCTGCAGCAATTGTATTATTTAATGAAAGAAAGGTAAATTTTGTAGCAAAAGAAGACTTATTTACACATGGAATACTAATGTGGCTAGGTCATCTATTTGATGCCATTCCGATAAAAAGAGACATGCAGGATATCGAAGCAATGAAAAGATGCTTAAAAGTTTTAAAAAATGGAGAACTTTTAGGGATTTTTCCAGAAGGGACAAGGCATGGAATGGATAAAAACATGAAAGCAAAAAATGGAGCAGCTTTTATGGCACTAAAATCTAAAACAAAAGTTATTCCAGTAGGAATACATGGAACATTCAAACCATTTAGCAAAGTATATATAAATTATGGGGAACCAATAGATATAAGTGGCTATACAAAGGAAAACTTGGACGAAGCTACAGATAAGATTATGAAGGAAATAGTTATGTTGACAAAAAAAGAAGATTAGAGTATAATAAAGTGTAGCTATTGAAACTGTAATATACATTAAAATTTAAATGGTAAGAAATTCTCATAAGAATTTATAATGCCAATAATTGTATTTTTAATAGTTTTTAAGAAGTTTATTAAATAGAAAAATTAGAATATGAAAAGATTCTAATTTTTTGTTTGTAAATATATTGGTACGCTTCGCACTCGAGCAAAGCGCTCGCCAAAGTCGCTGCGCGGTCCTACAAAATATTAAAGATATACATATACCTTGCTTTAATGAGTAGTAAATAAATATAATTAGTAAATAAAGTAATAAATTGGGAGGAAGAAAAATGAATAACGAAAAAATTAGAAATGTAGCAATAATTGCACACGTAGATCATGGAAAAACAACACTTGTTGATGCTCTTTTGAAGCAAAGCCATGTGTTTAGAGCAAATGAGCAAGTAGATGAAAGAATAATGGATTCAAATGCAATAGAAAAAGAAAGAGGAATAACAATTTTAGCAAAGAATACATCAGTAATGTATAATGGAATAAAAATAAATATAGTAGATACACCAGGACATGCCGATTTTGGAGGAGAAGTTGAACGTGTATTAAAAATGGTTGATGGTGTACTTTTATTAGTTGATGCTTTTGAAGGACCAATGCCACAAACAAGAGAGGTTCTAAAGAAGTCATTAGCGCTTAATCTAAAACCTATAGTAATAATAAATAAAATAGATAGACCAGGTGCAGAACCACTAAAAGTTGTAGATAAAGTATTAGAATTGTTTATTGAGTTGGATGCAAATGATGAACAATTGGATTTCCCTGTTATTTATGCATCTGCTAAAAATGGTATAGCAAAAATGCACTTAGAAGATGAAAGTGATAATGTAAATTGTATATTTGACACAATAATTAGTAATATAGAGCCACCAAAATGTGAAATAGATGGTACAATGCAAATGTTAGTTTCAAATATAGACTATGATGAGTATTTAGGCAGAATTGCAATAGGAAGAATAGAAAGAGGAACTATAAAGTCTGGTATGAGTGTAGCAGTTTGCAAGCAAGATAAAACAGAAAATGGAAAACTTGCAAAATTATTTACATATGAAGGATTAAAAAGAGTAGAAGCAGAAGAAGTATCAGCAGGTGATATAGTTTGTGTATCAGGTATTCCAGATATAAATATAGGAGATACTATTTGTGATGTAAACAATCCAGAAAAAATACCTTTTGTAGATATAGACGAGCCAACAGTTTCAATGACATTTAGTGTAAATAATGGACCATTTGCTGGAAAAGAAGGTCAATTTGTAACATCAAGACATATTCGTGACAGATTAATGAAAGAGTTAGAAAGAAACGTAAGCTTACGTGTAAAAGAAACAGATTCAGCAGATAGCTTTGAGGTATGTGGACGTGGAGAACTTCATCTATCAGTATTAATAGAAAATATGAGAAGAGAAGGATTTGAATTATTAGTATCTCGTCCAAAAGTTATATTCAAAGAAATAGATGGAGTAAAATGCGAACCAATAGAAAGACTAGTAGTAAATGTTCCAGATGACTGCATAGGAAATGTTATAGAAAAATTAGGAAGACGTAAAGCAGAAATGATAAATATGGAACCAGCCGAAGCTGGCCATACAAAAGTAGAATTTAAAATACCAGCAAGAGGAATAATAGGATATAGAACAGAATTCCTCACAGATACAAAAGGCGAAGGAACAATGAACAGTATATTTGACTGCTATGAGCCATACAAAGGTGAAATACAAGCTCGTACTAGAGGAGTATTAGTAGCATTTGAAAAAGGAACATCAGTAACATATGGATTATACAATGCACAAGAAAGAGGAGAACTATTTATAGGACCAGGTGTAGAAGTATATGAGGGTATGATAGTAGGAATAAACTCTAGAAACGAAGACATATCTATAAACGTATGTAAAGAAAAACACTTAACAAATACAAGAGCATCTGGCTCAGATGAAGCATTACGTTTAGTTCCACCAATACAATTATCTCTAGAAAAAGCAATAGAATTTATACAAGATGACGAACTAGTTGAAGTAACACCAAAAAACATTCGTCTAAGAAAGAAAATATTAGATAGCAAAACTCGTGAAAGAGAAGCTAGAAGAAAATAAGAAAATTTTTGCGCAATTGGGGACAGACCCTATTTGCGCAAAAATCTTTGAAACGCTTTATATGAAAGGAATAGAGAAGATGAGCAAATAAGGTCTGTCCCCAATTGCGCAAGAGAGGTAAGAAATAGTGAATAGAGTAGAGTTAGAAAAAATAAAAGAAAAAGCTTTGCAAGACCATATTCCAATAATAATGGATGATACACTAGAAGTAATTAAAAAAGAACTTTTACATAATAAACCTAGTAAAATATTAGAAATAGGTACAGCAGTTGGCTATTCTGCAATTTGTTTCTCCGAATTTTTGCAAGAAAGTGGCATTATAGATACGATTGAAAGGGAAGAAACTAGAGTAGCAGAGGCAAGAGAAAATATAAAAAAGGCGGAAGTGGAAGATAAAATAAACATCTTACAAGGTGATGCAGTGGAAATACTCCCAACATTAAATGATACTTATGATGTAGTTTTTATAGATGCATCTAAGGGAAAATATCCGTTCTTTTTAAAAGAAGCTTTGCGAATGCTTGCACCAAAGGGAATTATATTTGCTGATAATGTTCTATATAAAGGTTATGTATTAAGCGATTATAATAAGCATAAACAGCGTACAGCTGTTAGGAATTTAAGAGAATTTTTGGCAGAATTACAAAACAATCCAGAATTAGAGGTACAAATTTTGGAAGTTGGAGATGGACTTGCAATAGCAAAGAGAATATAATAAGATATGTTATAATTTCAAAATAAACGACCTGCAATTTTTGCAGGTCGTTTTAGAGGTCTAGAGACATGTAGTTTGCCTCCTATTTTCTCTTAAAATCTGATGAAACATTTCAGATTCAAGAATTTCATTATTAAGAAGAGAATAATAATCTTCTTCATCTTCTAAAACAATGTCACGTAAACAATCTTTTAGGTCTACGTCATCACCACAGTTCTTAAACTTTTTGTAAGCTATTCTTAGTCTATTTTTCATATCATAGACATCCTTCCTGTGGTCAAAATCCCTCATATTTTCACCATAAGTTGCCCGAGTCATAATGTTTTACCTCCTTAAATAAAAAAATTAAAATTTTAGTATGTATTAATTATATTACAAATATTAAAAAAAATCTACATTTTTTTAGTATTTAAAGAATTATTCGTTACAGGATAATGGTGTTTCTAAAAAGCATGTCCTGCAATGGGAGTTCTAGTTAAAATCGTCTCGCTTCGTCCCGACTTAAGCTCCCTGCTCCGCTCGCCAATTTTAACTAGAACATCCCTGCACGGACTTTATATTTTTATCTAAACCATTATCATGTAACAATTATTCATTACCAATCGTTACATTGCATAACATAATAAGGCTTGGGTATAAAGTTAGAATTAATATACAAAAATTGCATTCCATTCCATATTTTCACAAATTTTGAATATATTAATTCTGACTATGCTAAAAAGATATGGCTGTAAATTGTAACTACTAATCAACTTACAAGTATTATATACACAATTATGCAATACATTACTGGTGCAGATTAAAAAAAAACGTTGTGATATACTGACGAAAAATGTTGAGGATTGAAACGAGGTAGGAATATGAAAGAAAAGAACATCGATTTTTCAGAAGAAGAGGAAAATGATGTAAAAAACAGTAGAGAAAAGACCTGAAAAAACATATGATTTAATTAAAATACATAAGAAGGGATGAATGGTGAAATGTTAAAAGGAAAAAACGGAATTACATTAGTCGCATTGGTAATAACAATTGTAATAATCATAATACTAGCGACAATAACGATAAAGACAGTATTTGATGATAATGGAATAGTGCCATATGCAGAAAAAGCAAAGATAGAGACAGAAACAAGTGCAGATAAAGAAGCACTGCAGATGCTATATGCGGAGCTATACTTAAAAAGGACATGGTGTTAAGATAGATTTTGGACACGAAAGCGTAGAGATGATATAATTGTTTTGTACGCTAGAAAGGAGTGTTC
>CALXND010000061.1 GCA_944389655.1 uncultured Clostridia bacterium
TTTAATACAAATGTAATGTTTCTGTAATATTTTTGTAACATTTCCAAATTTTGTGTTGTTTTCTGTAAATAATTTTAACGGTAAGATAATTTATAAGAGTTTGTGTGTTTTTTATTTTATATATACAACAAGAAATAATATATTCAAAATTTATATCAAATATGTCGGTCAAGTTGCTTTTCGTAGAAATTCCATTCCATATTCTCACAAATTTTGAATATATTATCTCTTGTTTTTAGTTTTAAATTTGAGCTTTCCACAAACTCTTATAAATTATTGTCCTGTTAAAATCAAACTTATTTTACCAAGTTACCTACCTTGCAAAAACAAATGCTAAAATTATAATTCCAAAAATAACTCTGTAAATTGCAAATAATTTAAAACTTCCTTTTTGTAAATAATTTAAAAGCCATTTTATTACAATAATTCCAACTATAAAACTTGCTAGAATTCCGATAAAAAATGGAACATTAAATACAAAGTCCTTTATTTTAAAAATTGTTGCTGCAAATACAATTGGTGCCGAAAGCATAAATGAATATCTTGCAGCAGATTTTCTTTCTACTCCCATTGCTCGTGCAGTAGTCATAGTTATTCCAGATCTTGAAACTCCAGGAATAAAAGCTAAACATTGAGAAAGTCCTATTAAAAATGTTTGCCTAAATGTCATGTGATTATAATCTGTTTTAGATTTTGAGCTTTTATCTACAATGTATAAAATTATTCCCATCACTATAAGTGCAATTGCGATTATAATTGGTTGCTTTAATGTGTCTCCTATAAATGTATCGAGTAATAACCCTATAATTCCTCCTGGTATTGTTGCAATAACAAGATACCAGAACATTTTTCCTTCTAATGTTCTTTTCTTTTTTACAACTTGATTGTATCCTCCTACAATTAATTTTATCCAATCTTTGAAGAAAAATATTCCTATTGCTAAAAATGTTCCAAAGTGTAGTGCTACATCAAATCCTTCAAAATCTGATACAAAATTTGGATTACTGGTCCAATTTAGAAGCCATGGAATAATATCCAAATGGCCTGAACTTGATATTGGCAAAAGTTCGGTTAATCCTTGTATAATTCCTAAAATTAATGCTTGAATTGGTGTCATTTTTTTCCCTCCATTTTTTACATATTTAAAATTTTATCAATTGTCTCCTTTATATATTTAGCTGCTGTTCTTGGAAATTCTTTTCCTGGAATTCCTAATGCTGTAACTACATTTAAATTTAATGTTTGTGCTATTTTTTTATCTATTCCTCCTGGAAGCGATGCTACATCTACGATAAGTACGTTACGCTTTAACGATTTTAACTCTTTTTCGCTTAGAATCATATGTGGTACTGTATTTATTATAATATCAATTTTTGGTCCTATTTCTGGTGTTTCCGTATATGAAATTGGAATGTATCCTTGCTCTCTTATCCAGGCAAAGTCACTTTCTTTTCTTGCCGCACAGTACACATTTGCGCCAAGTGCTTTAAAATCTTTGCAAAGTATTTTTCCTATTCTACCAAAACCACATATCAATATTGTACTTTCATGAATTGTTTCTTCCCTCTTATCGATTATTAACTTAATTGTCCCTTCTACTGTTGGTATTGCATTTAATATTGTAAGTGATTCATCTTTCAACAAATCTATGCATTTAGCTTTACTTTCTAAAATTTCTTTTGGTATGTTTCCCGCTATAAAAATCTGATTATCCATGATTTGTATTAATTCTTTTATGGTAATATCATTTTGCGCATATGGAGCATTAATTTTTTCTCCATTCTTTGTTAAAGGAACCCCACTTACAACAATTTTTGACTTTTCTACTGCTTCTTTTAAACTTTTGCAATTTATAACCAAATCTTTACAAATTTTATCCAATCCATAAGTATATACCATATTATCTTCTTTTGCATACATTTCAGCAAGTCTAGCAATACGCAAATCTCCACCTATTATTGAAATATTCATGTATAACACCTCTTAATATAATTATATTACAGGTGTATTTATTTATGTTTTATTTTTCTCTTTGTTGCTCCTTTACTTGTTTTTGTTGTTGCATTAAATTTCTCATTATTTTTATATCGTCATTGTTCAAATTGCTGATTAATGAGCATGTTTTTGATAAATGATTAATAGCTTTTATTTCTTTTAATGATAATTTTCTTCTTTTATTACGATTTTTGTTATCTTGTTCCTCTATTTGTTTAGGTTTTCTAATTTCATTCATTATTGGAGTAAAAACAGTTTCTTTTTGAACTTTTAAATATATTTTTGGTTCTAAATCAATTGCAATGTTCATATAATTTACTGCTTTTTCTTTATCTCCTTTTAAAATTGCCACTTGTGCTAAATAATAATATGATCCTGATTCAGATTCTTCTCCTTTTAAGCTCTCGTTAAAATATTTTTCTGCCTCTTCTAGTTCTCCTGCAATAAGTGCAATTTGACCTAGACTTAATTTAGCATTATATAATAAACTATTTATTTCTGCTGCTTTTTTATAAAACTCCTTCGCTTTTTGAAAATCATTTACCATAGTAAATGCCATTCCTAGATTATAATACAAGTCATAATTTCCTGGATTATATCTTAGTGCATTCGTATATACATTTATTGCTTCTTTATATCTTTCACTATTGTATAATATTTCTCCTAATAAATTAGTAGCATCATAGTATTCTGGTTTTTTCTTTAATATATCTTGTAGTATTGTAATTGCTTCATCTGGTCGATTTTCTATATTTAATAATCTCGCAATATTATAATTTATATTCATGTTGTTATTATTAATCTCTGTAACACGAATATATTCATCAATGGCTACTGAATAATTTCCTTCTTTTTCATATATTTTAGCCAATGCCTTATGACCTTCGTAGCTTGTAGGATATTTGTTTATTAGTTTAAATAAATATTCTTTGGCTTTTTCTGTGTTTCCCCCTTTGAATGCAATGTTCGCAAGCCATATATTAAATATCTCTGGAAAACTTGTATTCTTTTTCTTTTCAAATATGATTATAATTGCTGGAATTATGACTGATAGCAAATATATCAAAATTTTGAAAAATAGATTTAGAGAAATGCTACTTAAAAGTTCAATAAAATTTATTACAATTCCTATAAACTGTATGCTTAAAATATACACATAACTTGTGTCATTCTTTTTTATAAATTTTGCAAACATTATTATAAATAGTGAAAATGCCAAAACGTTGAAAATTATTTTCTCTATCACTCTATCACCAACTTTTCTTATTTGCGCAAATGGGGTCAGACCCCATTTGCGCAAATATTATTTTTCTAGTAAATTTATAAAACATAACTAAACTTGCGCAAAAAAGCTAAGTTTCCAATTGCATATTAAGCATTTTAGTTATGAAATTTTTCCTCATATGTTTTCATGCATTTTTCTATTATTTTTTCTGCTTCTTCTCTTCCAAGCATTCTATCTACAGTAGTAGTTTTTCCCTCTAATTGCTTATACACCTCAAAAAAGTGCTTTATTTCATCAGATATATGGTTTGGAAGTGCAGAGATGTCATTATATCCATTCAAATATGGATCTTTTTTACATATTGCAATAATTTTTTCATCTTCTTCTCCGCTATCGTTCATTACTAGAACACCTATAGGATAACATTCTACAAGTGTTAATGGTTGAATTTCCTCATTACATAAAATTAGAACATCTAATGGATCGTTATCTTCTGCATATGTATGTGGTATAAAACCATAATTTGTAGGATAATGCGTTGATGTATATAACACTCTATCTAGTTTTAACATTCCTGTTTCTTTATCTAATTCGTATTTATTAGTTCCACCTTTTGAAATTTCAACAACTCCAACAAAATCTGTTTTACTAATTCTATTTTTGTCTATATCATGCCAAATATTCATTTTTTATCACATTCCTTTCCCGTTTGTATACTTCTTCATAGCTGTATATATTTTAGAATATTTTCTGCAAATTGTCCATAGTTTATTTACACAAGCTTTTATTTTTATTAAATATATGCCAAATAAAGTATGTTATAAACGAAAAACATCAGCCATATTTCAGGCTGATGTTTTTCGTTAATCTTACATAAGATCCATGCAAAAATTTTGTCCTACAAGATTTCTTCCGTCTTTCATATGGTATTCATATGGCTTGGACGTTCTAAACTTATTAGAAATACTCATCATTGTTTTTTTACTACCTTCATTTTTTGGATGAATAGTTCCTATTAGAAACCTATGTCCTGTTGAGAAAGCATAAAATTTTACATTCTCCATCATAAGTTTTGCTATGCCTCTTCCTTGAAATTCTGGTTTCACTCCATAACAATTAATAACAAGTGAATTTATTTCAACAATGTTTCTTGCAAACTCCTGTTGGAATTTTCTTATCTCATCATAATTAGGAACCTGAAGTAGTGTAAAACCAATAATTTCTTGTTTACCATCTTCTTCATAAACTGCCACTAATACTTTTGATGGTGACAACATAGCTTGAGAAACTTCTTCCTCATCTACTCCGCCAAAATAATCAGCATTGTTCCGAGTTTCAAGCCACCGAAGTATTTCGTCTGAAATACTTACAATTGTTTCAATTTCTTTTTTGCTAGCTTCTCTTATTTTAATTTTCTTCATAATCCATATCTCCTATCTAAATTTTGGTATGCAGTCATAAATATAACAATCATGGTAATCACCGTCGTAGTAAGACCACTCAGGCAGTGTTCCAACCTTCTGGTATCCTTGACTTTCAAAAGCTCTCATTGAAGCAATATTCTTTTCCCTGATTAATGCTCTAATACTATGAATATTTAAATCGTTGAAAGCATATTTGGTAATCATGTCAATGACTTTTCTTCCTATGCCTTTTCCTGTATATTCTTCAAGAATACCAATATGAATCTCAGCTGCTCGGATTACACTAGATATGATTTCTAGTTTCACAAATCCAATAATTTGATAATCAGCTTTCTCAAAAATTTGGATTAAGAAATATGGTGAGCCAGATTTTTTTGTGGATCTTATGTCATTCAAAACATCTTCATCTGTCTTGGGTAAGCTTGATGACATAAAGCCCCGCACAAACTCAGAATTTTGAATTTCTCGAAGAACTGATACATCAGTTTCCTCAACAAGTGATAGAAATACTCCATCTTCTTTTAAATACATTTCTCTCATAATGTTCCTCCTTGTTGTTTTATTTGTAATTATTTTACATAATATCATTGTATCACCTCTGTTATTTATTGTCAATCGGGTAACATTATCAGTTCTTTAAATGTATTTTTGTAATACTTTATATAATATTCAATCAATTTATTAAATAGAAATACTTATCGTAGTATAGTCCATTTTAAATTAGTTGATTTTTCTATCTTTTAAAATTTTGTATTCTTTTACTTTATTTTATAATAATTTTCATGATATATCTATTGCCAGATTAATATTGGATACCCATCATTTATGCCATTTGAAGCTTGCTCAGCATACTTTACCAATCCATTATCCCCAAATGCTAAAAATCTAAAAATGGATACGATGCTACATATTTGTAAAGGTTTCAACATAATTTTAAAAGAATTTTTCGATGCCCCACTGTTTGATGAAGTTTTATCAGAATAAATTTATTGCATATTCTTATTACAAATAAAAAAGCGGAATAAATTCCGCCCTTTAAGAGCCTGATTAAAGTTAGGCTCTTATATTTTAATTCTAGCAAAAAT
>CALXND010000062.1 GCA_944389655.1 uncultured Clostridia bacterium
TGGTAGTTTTACTACCGCTTTATTGGTTTCTCAAAGTTTATTGTTTACTTTTCAATGTGCTTTTTATTTCTCTCAATCGGCGTTCCCGACGACAAGAATTATTTTAGCATAAATCATATTTGATTGTCAATAGTTTTTTTAAATTTTTTCGATATTTTTTTATGCTATTTTTCATTATTTATTTTTGCTAAATTGGAGAAAAAAATAAGCCCTCCATAAGCTATTATTTATAATAGCATTTTTAGTTATAGAAGTCAATAGTTTTTGTTGTTTTTTTGCTTGTAATAATTTCCATTTTTCTTTTTGCTTATAAATAGCACATTATTATATCATAGATTTTGTATTATTAATGCTAATTTTCTTTATATTATCATTAAATTAATTTATTGTTATAGGTTCTAATATGCTACCGTTCTTCTACCTTTATTTAAAATTCAATTAAGCAATTTTAATTTAATATATATTCTAATGTTAAAATCCAAACATTAGAATATATACTTTTTATTTTACGTTTCTAAATCAAAGCCTATCATCTTGAGTTTTTCTTGCAATTTCGCTTCAAAAAGCCTTTCCCATTCTGTAATAAATTTAGTAAACTGCTCTGAATTATAATTATTAGCTATTACTGCATTTGAACTTGTTAGTTCTGTTATTTCTTCGACCTGATCTGCCTTTGTGGTATTTACATTAAAATTTATTGTTGCATTTTTGGAAGTATTTCCTTCTATATAGTTATATGTAAGAGTATATATATTGTTTATGCTATTATTCTGAATACTACTCATGTTAATTGTAATAGTAATATCTTCATCTGGCTTACTAACGTCAGGAGTTATTGTTACAATATTTTCAGTAGCATTTTGTGATGTATTTTTATTTATTGATACTTGACTCTTAATAACTTCTTGATTATCTACAGCTCTATTATCTAAATCAATTGTTTCGTTATTATCATTATTATTTGTAAGATAATTTCCTGTCATTGTATTATTAATTGCATCAAAAGTTAATGTTAGTTTTTGTTTATTTTCTGTATTATCAAATATTATATCTACTTTATCTGAAACTCTTGCTTCTATTCTTATAACATCATTATTATACTCATACAAATATACATATATATCGTCTTCCCATTCCATATTTTCTAATTTTTCTGCTAATTCATTTACTTTCAAAGATAAGTTAGTTATATCGGTATAATCAATCCCCATATTTAGGGTAGCAAATTTATTACTTAATAATACCAATGTTTCTGTATCGTTTTTCAATTTATTTACGCTATCCATTAGTATCTGTTTTACATTTTGCGCTGTAATCATTACTGCATATACATTAGTTTTAAATGTTGTACCATTTATTTGTATATTTTGAACCATTTTTGAATATTGTTCACTTGTAATATTATTTTTAATTATTGGTAAATATGTTTGAATTAAATGTTGGTTTTGTTCATTAGTATTTTGTAAAACAGACAAATATTCATTGATATTAAATTTATCTGGCACATTATCTATACTAATGATCCCATATTTTGATGCTAATTCCTTTAAGTTTGAATTTTGTACCCCTATATAATTTTTAAGAACATCATCACATTTTATAGCATAAATATCCTCACTATTTATATATGAAACCTTAAATAAGTCTATATCTCCATTTTTTAATATAGCATCTGCATATGTTCTATTAGTATTGGCATCATGTCTAACAGATGTTTTTACATTCATTTGTTTTATGCTTGTTTGCCCTTGATTAATTGATAGTTGTAAGTCTCCGTTTGTGTTATATGAATTAGCTGATTTAAAGGCTGATTGGACTTGACTTTTGTCATTTATTAATAATTCTAATATCTCACTACTTTGTGAAAAATATTTCCAAAACAATTCATTATTTGATGTAAAAATATCTGTTGTTAAATATAATATTGCTAATATTATTGCTCCTATCACTAAAATTAAAATCGGTACTGATATTGCTAAAACTCTTCTTTTTAGCTTTATATTCATATCTATTCCCTCCCTATATTTTTATTAGTTTCTTTGTTTTACTACTTCATACATTACTATACCTGCTGATACAGATGCATTTAACGAGGTTATCTTTCCTTTCATAGGTATTTTTACTAAAAAATCGCAATTTTCTTTTACAAGCCTTCCCATACCGTATCCTTCACTTCCTATTACTATAGCAACACCGCTTCTATAGTCTTCCTCATAATAAAAATTAGCGCCTTCCATATCTGTCCCATAAATCCATATATCATTTTGCTTTAAAAACTTTATTGAATCATTTATATTATTCACTCTGGCTATTTTCATGTGTTCTACAGCCCCTGCCGAAACCTTCGCAACAGTACTATTAACACTGGCAGCTCTTCTTTTAGGTATAATTATACCATCAACCCCTGCTGTTTCTGCTGTTCTAATAATTGACCCTAAATTATGTGGATCTTCTATTCCATCTAATATAAGAATAAATGGTTTAGTCTTTTTTATTTTTGATTCTTCTAATATATCTTCTATTTCGCAGTAGTTAAAAGGTGGAACTATTGCAATTACACCTTGATTATTTTCTGTTTGTGCCATTTGATTTAATTTTGTTCTTCCTATTTCATTAATTAATATCTTCCTCTTTTTAGCTAATGCTATTATTTTATTAATAGAGCCATGTTTTTCTCCATCAGAAATATATATTTTATTTATATCTCTATCAGACTCTAATAATTCTAATACTGCGTTTCTTCCTTCTACTTGATCTTGATATTCTTTCTTTTCTATAAAAAATCATTCCTTATTTTTTAAATTTAGGCTTTTATGGATTTCACCTATAAACCATTAATATTATTTTATCATAAAAAAATATTAAATGACAACATTTCTTATAAAATCATCCATTGCTTTTATAAATTTTTCTACACCATCAATATTCTCAATATATCTATACTGACCTGCAACCTCTAATTGTACACATGATATTCCAGTACTTTCGGAAATATACTTGCTTATTGTATGCAATGTACTTGCTCTAAACTTTTCATTTTCCTTTACATTATCTATTTTATGTTTTTTTAAGCATTCTTTTAAGATATGTATAATGTTACTATTTTTTACATTTTTACCATAATCTGTTCCAATATCTATCGAAAAATTACTCTCATACTTTGCTCCATGCAAATCTAAAAGTAACTTAATGTTATTTGACTCAATAATTTGCTTTAGTTCTTCTTTGTACAAATTATTGCTAATATCATAATTGGCATCATCATTATTATTGTAAGTTTTATATATGGCATATGCTCCAGTTCTTTTAGCCAGTATTTGAACTATTGCACCAGTTTCTCCTTCCGCTTCTTTTATTTTTCCATTTCTCGTTTGCTTTACTGAGTGCGGTGCAGATAATATGATTGGTATATTTCCATAAATTATTTGAAATGGCTTTTCTTTATTTTTTCTCCTAATCTCTTCTTTGTCAAATATTGACTTATTTAATTCTTCGATTTCACTTCTTAAACTACTCATTTACCTTCCTTTGAAACTTTTTATTCTTCATCTAATTTTAGCACACTTAAAAATGCTTCCTGTGGAATTTCTACATTTCCTATTTGTCTCATTTTCTTTTTACCACGTTTTTGTTTTTCTAGCAATTTCTTTTTTCTTGTAATATCTCCACCATAACATTTTGCTAATACATCTTTTCTCATGGCAGATATTGTTTCTCTTGCTATTACTTTTCCACCTATTACTGCTTGTATAGGTATTATAAATAATTGCCTTGGTATAACTGTTTTTAATTTTTCTACCATTTTTCTTCCACGCTCATAACTATTATCTTTATGTACAATAAACGAAAGTGCATCTACAGCTTCTCCATTTACGTGGATGTCCAGCTTAACTAAATCTGACCTTTTATATTCTTTAAATTCATAGTCAAAAGAAGCGTACCCCTTTGTTCTTGATTTTAATTGATCAAAAAAGTCATATATTATTTCATTTAATGGGAGCTCATATACTAGCGTAACTCTATTCTCGTCCAAATATTTCATGTTTATATAGATACCACGTCTATTTTGGCAAATTTCCATAATATTTCCAACAAATTCTTTTGGAGTAAGTATTTCTGCTGTTACCATTGGTTCTTCCATATATGATATTTCACTTGTAGGTGGTAAATCCGATGGATTGTATAGTTCTATTACCTCTCCATCTGTTTTATGTACTTTATATATAACTGATGGTGATGTAGTAATTAATCCTAGGTTAAATTCTCTATCCAATCTTTCTTCAATTATTTCTAAATGAAGCAAGCCCAAAAATCCACATCTAAAACCAAAGCCTAATGCTCCTGACGATTCTGGTTCATACTCTAATGCAGCATCATTTAGTTTCAATTTTTCTAGTGCCACTTTTAGATTTTCATATTCACTACCATCTATAGGATATATTCCACAATATACCATTGGATTTACTTTTTTATATCCTGGAAGTGGCTCTTTTGCAGGATTATTCTTTAGAGTAATTGTATCACCTACTCTAATATCTGATAAACTCTTTATACTTGCTGCTATATATCCTACTTCTCCTGCTTCTAATTTATCACTTGGCGCATAACTGCCTGGCTCAAAATATCCTACCTCTGTTACTGTAAATGATTTTTTGTTCGACATAAGGCTTATTTCGTCGCCGACTTTTACTGTTCCATCTTTGACCCTAACATATGCAATTGCTCCTTTATAATCATTATATATAGAGTCAAAAATTAAACACTTAAGCTCAGCATTTTCATCGCCTGTTGGAGCTGGTAAGTCAGTAACAATTCTTTCTAAAACCTCATCTACATTAAGACCAGTTTTAGCAGAAATGCATGGCGCATCTTGCGCTGGAATTCCAATTATATCTTCTATCTCTGCTTTAACCTCATCTGGTCTTGCATTAGGCAAATCTACTTTATTAATAACTGGCAAAATTTCCAAATTATTATCTATTGCTAAATATACATTTGCAAGTGTTTGTGCTTCCACTCCTTGTGTGCTATCTACAACTAAAATTGCACCATCACATGCTGCTAAGCTTCTAGATACCTCATAATTAAAATCCACATGTCCTGGTGTATCTATTAAGTTAAGCTCGTATTCATTTCCATCTTTAGCTTTATATATCATCTTTACAGCTTGAGATTTAATTGTAATTCCTCTTTCACGTTCTATGTCCATATTATCTAGAACTTGGCTTTCCATTTCTCTACTTGAAAGCACTCCTGTCATTTCGATTAATCTATCTGCTAGTGTCGACTTTCCATGATCTATATGGGCTATTATGCTAAAATTTCTAATATATATCTTTTTATCTTGCATAGTATTCTCCTTGTAATTCTAAATAACTAAACTATATTTTAATTATATTGATTTTGCTAATTTTTGTCAACTGAATTTGCTTTAATAGCTATTACTTGCCATAGTAGTAGCATTTTAGAACAATAGCGGGCTTTTTAGAGTTTTTCTCTATTTTTAACATTTTAAAGCCCTCGTTATTGTTCGTGCGCCAAATTTTACAAAGTAAAATTTGTGTGCATTTGGCGTAGCTGTTATAGTATGAAAAATTTTTGATTTTGCTCATACTATAAATAAAGCAAAATAATTTTGTTGCTTTTTTCTTCCAGTCGTTGTATAATCGTATAAGTAACTAATAATA
>CALXND010000063.1 GCA_944389655.1 uncultured Clostridia bacterium
TGGTATATCTATTGCTCCTACTTTTTTAGCTAATCTCATTGTATGTGGTGTAATTACAAATGCAGTAATAAATGCTAATAAGAAGGCTATTGCTATATCTCCCCACATATTGTTTCCTCTTTTCTTTTTGGTTTATTATTAAATTATAGTAGTTTATAATTTAAAAGCAGTACATATTTTGTTATAAATTTTCCTTTATTCAACTATTTCTACATTATACCCAATAAATAATCCGCTTTCTATAACACCTACTAGGCTTTTTATTTGCTTTTCTGTATTGTTTGTAATATTTGCAAATTTTATATCTAGTATAATATTTCCGTTTTCTGTTATGATGGGACCGTCTTTATTTATAGCTTTTCTTATTGTTATATCACTTGCACCTATTTTTAAAAGCTCGCTTTTTACATAATTTAGTGCTTCTGGATATACCTCTACTGGTATTTTATAATTTTTACAAAGTTTGTCCACTTTTTTGCTTTTATCTATTAAAATATATGTAATAGGAGAATTAGCTATATTCATCTTTTCCTTAAACATAGCTGCTCCTCTACCTTTTATAAGCCAATTATTATTATCTACTTCATCTGCTCCATCAAAACTCCAGTCTGGCTTTTTTTCTAATAAGCTAGCAGTTGGAATTTCTAAATTACTACATAGTATCTTTATTTCGTATGATGTTGGTATTGCTGTTATTTTTATTTTTTCTTTTTGCACTTTTTTTGCAATTGCTATTGCTGTAAGGTATGAAGTTGTTCCAGAGCCAAAGCCAATTACATCTCCATCTTTTACTTTTTCGGATATTTTATTTGCTACTTTTTGCTTTTCTTCAATATTGCTTATATGGTCAAATGTTATTTTTGACAGTATGCTATTGTCCCAATTCATAAATCATCATTCCTTTTCTTAGCTATATTATAAAAATCTTTTTGGCTGATTTCTTCTTCTAGTTTTCTGCTACAATTTTACTATATTTATATTAGTAAATCAAGTTTTATTTTTGGCTTTTTTATTTGCTCGTTACAGGATAATGGTTTTTAACATGCAACATTTGCTCTAAAAAACTTCTTTAGATATTTCCTGCATCGACAATCACATACTTCATTTAAAGAAGAGTTCTTTAAATATCATTTAGCTTAGCAGTATTTGATATATACTAATTTACTGCAAAATTAATGCCTCTGGCTACAATATCCTTCATTTTCTCAATTAATGAATCTATTTCTTTTGGTGTAACTATAAAATTGTACTCCTCCGGTGCTAAAATCTCTTTAATTATTGCATATTTATCTTCTTCTTGTAGTTTGTTTAAAAACTCATTTGATTCACCTTTCTCCTGTGCTGTTTTTATAAATAGTGTTAAGCTATCTGCTGCAATTGTTGCAGCTTCTACAACAGTTGGAATCCCCATTGCAATTACTGGCACGCCTAAAGTATTTTGAGTTAATTCCTTTCTTGCATTATCTACACCTGCTCCTGGAACAATTCCTGTATCTGCAAGTTGTACCGAACTACTTATCCTTTCAATACTCCTCGAAGCTAGAGCATCTATTACTATTACAAGCTTTGGCTTTACATTGTCCACAATTCCTTTTAATATTTCTAATGTTTCAATACCTGTTGTTCCTAATACGCCTGGTGATATCGCACTTACTTCTCTTGTTCCCTTTTCTAGTACTTCTGGCATATAATGTAGTAAATGCCTTGTAATATCAATTTCATTTATAACTTTAGGCCCTAATGCATCTGGTGTAACATAAATGTTTCCAAGTCCCACTACTAAAATTGGTTCTTCCATATTTATATGTTTCTCAATAAGTACTTTAAGCTCTTTTGTAACTGCCTCTGATGCTTGTTGTATTTCATCGTTTTGCGCAATTTTTAAGTTTTTTACATCTATTGTAATGTAATTTCCTTGTGGCTTTCCTATGGCTTCTTCGCCTTGTTTGTTTGTAACTTTTACTCTGGAAATTATAAGGCTATCGTTTATTTTTTCTTCTTCTGTTTCTATTCCATCAATATCTTTTTCAATATTATGTGCTTTATTATATAAATCTCTTCTTTCTAAAGCTAAATCTGTTCTAAAATTATACATAAAAACCTCCCTTCGAGCAATTTATGCTCTAACAAAATTTCTTTCAAGAACCTCCTTGACTTTTGTTTATTGTATAAGAAATGTCTCCTTTTTCTTTGAAACTTCAGTGCTTCCAACGATTTTTCCGTATACAACAAGGTTAGGCTACCTTGGGCCGTCCGAGCAAAGCGAGGACATGTATTTCGCCGTTGCTCCAGAGACTAGCCCTGCGAAATGTCTTTCTTATTTTGTACAAGTTTCCCAAATATTATTCATAAGGTTGATATTAACACTTATTTTTGATATAATATTTTACATAAATCTGTTGGAAGAGGCTCGTGGAAATTTTCAAGCAGATTTAAATAAATAAGAAAAGTGAGGAAAATCTATGAACGATTACACAAGAAATTTCTGTCTTTCAGAGTTTAATAGGCTTTTGCCTATGGTTCGGGAGACCATAAAAAAAGAGCGTAAAATAGCCAAACTAGAGCATGAATACGCTGTTAAAAATGCTACATATGAAAAATTGCATGAATCATTACAGCTCATTGATGCTTTAACAGCTTCAAACTCTGCTTTAATCATCATACCAGATTCTGTACTAAAAGACATGAGCACTTTGCAAAAACAATTAGCTGATAACTTCAAAGAATTAGAAAAAGCAAAGTCTACTTTAGACGAAACAATTTCTAATTTAACTGCGGAGTGGAAAATTGAACTTGATTTATATAGAGCAATTACAAAATTCATTCGGTCTCATCTACATGCTGTTGAGAATAAACCGTTTGGTTTTATCAGAGCTCAAGATATTCAAGATGAATATTTAGAAGAATATATTTATTTATTGTCTCTATATAATATTTTAGAACCTTCTTTCACTTTTGAATCGCTTTGTTTTGACAAAACATGTCAACTTGCTTTACTCTGTAAGATACAGAAAAAATACTCCAGCAAGTTAGCTATGCAACTTGAAAGTCTCATAAATAATTATGAATTTAATAGAGAGGTCTTTTTTGAATTATTTCCATAAATTTTATTAAACACGAGCCACAAATATAGCACCCAAACTATGGGTGCTATTATTTAAGTAAAATTAACTTTTTTTCTTAATATTTCATTATTTTTTCTTTTATCTTTCCTTACCGTATAATGGTTTTAAACATGCAACTCTTTAAAATCCTAATAAAATACATATTTTATTAGGATTTCAGCAAAACAGTAAAATCAAACCATTATTCTGTAACTAGCACGCCTTAAGTTTTTCTTAAGAAGCTTGTATTTTTTCTAAAATTTTGTTACAATTTGTGATATATTGAGAGGAGGAAATTAGATTGAAAAGTTTCTTAAAATCAAATAAAGGCGGATTTTTAAAAGTAGTTGGAATTTTATTTATTATAATCCTTATATTAATTGGCCTTGCAGTGGGCTGTGGCTATGCATTTATTACAGATAAATTAAGTGCTATGAACTATGTAGAGACTGACAAAAATTTAATTACTGTTAATTCAGGTGTTAGTGAAAGTTTAAAAAGCTATAGAAATATAGCATTATTTGGAGTAGATAGTCGTTCAGATTCATTTGATGGTTCTAGAAGTGATTGTATTATTATAGTTAGTCTTAATGAAAAAACTAGTGAAGTAAAACTTACTTCTGTATATAGAGATACATATGTAGATGTTGATGGGCATGGTCTTGACAAAATAACTCATGCATATGCTTATGGTGGTCCAGAACTTGCAATGAGTACATTAAATAAAAATCTAGATTTAGATATTACAGAATTTGTTACTGTAAATTTTGAGACAGTAAAAACAGTTGTAGACACTATTGGTGGAGTTTCAATAACAGTAACTGATGCAGAAGCCGAGCAAATAGGTTTGCCTTCTTCTGGTACATATACTCTAGATGGAGAAGAAGCTTTAGCATATTCACGTATTAGAAAAATTGACTCAGATTACAAGAGAACTGAACGTATGAGGACAGTTATAGAAGCTGTATTTGATAAGATTAAGACCAAGGATTTATCTCAAATCATGGATTATATAGATATAATTCTTCCTCATATATCAACAAATATTTCTGCTAATGATATTATTAAAATGGCTCCACATGTACTTTCACTTAAGATTTCTGACAGTTTAGGTTGGCCATATGATGTTGAAGGATATAGTTCAAGTGCATGGTATGCAGTTCCTGTAACACTTAAATCTAATGTAAGAGAATTGCATGAAGAATTGTTTGACGATACAGATTATATTCCTTCTGAAACAGTTCGTGAAATTAGCGATAAGATTGTAAATAATACTGGTTTGGAATAAATTTACAAAGCACATCATAAATAAAATTTAGAAAAGCCAAAGTTAATATGTTCAAAATTCGTTTCAAATATGTCGGTCAAGCTGATTTTTAAACTAATTCTAAAGAAATTTTTGCAGTGCCCTCACGACGAGACGCGAGATTCCCTGCAAAAATTTCATAAGAATTAGTATTTTCAAATCACTTTCCATTCCATATTTTCACGAATTTTGAACATATTAACTCTGGCTTATAATAAAAAACTCTAATATGATATGCTTTGCAAATTTACATTTTATGAGCAATACCTACAAAGTATAGCTTCTAATCCAACATTTATATCTATTAATCCAACTTTATAATTCGCATCTAAATCTATAAATTCGTCCATTATTTGTTCTATTTCTTCCATTGTAAAATATCTAGCTTGTGCCTTATATTTAGTAGTTAGAAACATTTGATTTGGCTTTAGATTCATAGCAGTAGCTAAGTTTTTGTTATATTTTTCTGAGATTTTTACAATATATAATTTTTTAAAATGGTTGTACAGCGTGATTAATATCTTTTGAATAGGTTCTTTCTCATAAATTAGATTATGCAAAACTTCAATTGCCTTTTTAGTATCACGCTTTCCTAAATTATCAGTTAACTCAAATATAACGCTATCTACTTGTTTTATTGATAATAATTCTATATCCCTTATTGTTATTGTACCTTCTGGTCCAACATATTCAATTAATTTTCTTATTTCATTAATTAAATCCTGCAAACTTGTTCCACAACATTCAATAAAATATTTGGCAGTGTTTGAATCAATTTTAACTTTATATGCTGCACAAATTTTTTGTATATTTTCAATAAGTTGTGGCAGCTTTAAAGCTGCAAACTCATTTACTTCTCCATTCTTCTCTATTGCTTTATATAAATTATTTTTTTCTGCTGTATCTTCCACAAAAATTAATTCTACAGAATCATTAATAATGTCTATATTCTCATTTATATAATCTGCAATTTTATTAGATACTTTAATTAATGCTGCCTCTTGACCTTTAGCAGTTTTCTTTTCTTTTTTAAACAGTCCAGTAGACTTTGCAATAATTAGTTTTTTCTCAAATCCAAAAGCTGGAGTCTCAATGTCTGAAATTAACTCTCCTACATTAGTTTCATCAATTTGTATATAATTAATTCCTTTTACTAATTCACCAAATTGTTTCTTTATTTTTTTAAGCTTGGTATCTATTAAGTAAGTTTCTTCACCATATAATAATTTAACAGACATTGTTTTTCTCTCCTTTC
>CALXND010000064.1 GCA_944389655.1 uncultured Clostridia bacterium
GTGTGCTCAACATGGATAACAATTTGTAGGTGAAAGTTCCATATTCTACCATAGATTTATTTGGGGTTAAACTTTCTGTATAATATTGACAAATACCTTAATCTGTACTAAGTTTTAAATTATATTTTAAAAAAGATATTAAATCTTATTTACTTTTGTATTGCTTTACAAAAATATTTAATATATAATAATTATTGAAAAAACCTATGGAGGTAAACATGGGAAAACATTTTGAAGAAACGAGGAAAGAAAAAAGAAAAAAAGCCAAAAGAATGGCAAAAGAAGGCAAAAGAGTAAAACACGAGCAAGTTAAACAAAATACACATATCGAAAAAGAATTAGAAGAGCTAGCATTAGAAATTAATAAAGAAGTAAATTTAAAAGAATATAAAAAGCCAAACATAAGTAATAGTTCCACAGCATATTTAAGAGGAGAAAAAGCCAAAACACATCAAACATCAAAAAAACAGTCAAATGCAAAACAAAAAAGAAAAACTAAAAAAAGAACTGGATCCAATTTTTTATTGGGATTTCTTGCACTTATTTGCATTGGAATGTTAGTGTATTCAGGAATACATATATTTGGATGGTTTAAAGATAATGGAGGAATCGAAGAAGAGGTAGAACAAGCACTAAATCAGGTAGAAATACAAGAAGTAGAAGATGACGAAAATGTAAAAATAGTAGAATCAAAAGAAGAAAAAACAAGTCCATATTGGGAATACATAAAAATGAATTTAATGGATGTAGACTTTTCAGAGTTAGAAAAAACAAACAATAATGTACAAGGCTGGATACAAGTAAACGGAACAAATATAAATTATCCATTTGTGCAAACAACAGACAATAGTTATTATCTTACACATTCATTTCTAAAAGAATACAACGAAGCTGGTTGGGTGTTCTTAGACTATAGAAATAATATAAAAAATTTAGACAAAAACACAATAATATATGCACATTCAAGACTTGATAAAGCAATGTTTGGATCATTAAAGAATTTACTACAGAGCAATTGGTATGAAAACAAAAATAATCATATTATAAAAATGTCTACCAAAACAGAAAATACATTGTGGCAGGTATTTAGTGTGTATCATTTGCCAACAACAAGCGATTACTTAAGAACAACATTCTCAAGTGGCTCAGATTTTAAACAATTTACACAAATGTTACAAGACAGAAGTGTGTATGATTTTGATGCAACTATAAATGAAAATGATAAAATACTTACATTATCTACATGTTATAAAACAGATGAAAAAATGGTAATGCATGCTAAGCTTATAAAGTATTCGCCTAAATAGTTACAATTCGCAGACTAATAAAATTTTTGATATATTAATTCTGACTATGCTAAAAGCAATGGTTGTGAAATAGTAACCCTAAATAAAATTACTACCATGAAAACTAAAAAAAACAGTTGAAAAAAGAGCAAAACTGTGATATAAAATAATGCAAAAGGAATGAACAAACGTGAAAAATATAAAAGAATTTAATTTAGACGATTTAAAACAAGAATTAGAAGCATTAGGAGAAAAAAAGTATAGAGCAGAGCAAATATTTAAATGGATATATGTAGATAAAGTAAAAGAATTTGATGAAATGACAAATCTTTCTTTAGAATTAAGAACTAAATTAAAACAAAATTATACAATGTGTAATTTTAATATTCTAAAAAAACAAGAATCAACAGACGGAACAAAAAAATATCTATTTGATGTATTAGACGGAAATGCAATAGAGACAGTACTAATGCAGTATCATCATGGAAAAACAATATGTGTATCTTCACAAATTGGTTGTAAAATGGGTTGCAAATTCTGTGCATCTACTGGAATAAAATTTATAAGAAGCTTAACAGCAGGCGAAATAGTAGAACAAATACTAGCAGTAGAACAAGATATTGGAGATAAAATATCAAATGTAGTATTTATGGGAATTGGTGAACCATTTGACAATTACGAAAATGTAATGAAAGCAATAAAAATAATAAATAATCAAAAAGGTCTAAACATTGGAGCAAGGCATATAAGTATATCTACAAGTGGACTAGTTCCAATGATTTACAAATTTGCTGATGAAGAATTGCAATGTACATTATCTATATCTCTTCATGCAACTAATGATGAAAAGAGAAGCAAGATGATGCCAGTAAATAACAAGTATAACATCAAAGAATTAATGGAAGCTTGTAAATATTATATACAAAAAACAAATAAAAGAATTTCATTTGAATATGCTTTGGCAAAAGACAATAACGACAATCTAGAAGATGCAAAAGAATTAGTAAAGCTATTAAAAGGAATGTTATGCCATGTAAATTTAATACCAATAAATAAAATAGAAAATGGAAACTATTCAAAAAGCTCAAATGAAAACATAATAAAATTTAGAGATTATTTAAACGATAACGGAATAGTTGCAACAATACGTAGAGAATTAGGCTCTGATATTGATGCAGCTTGTGGACAATTACGTAGAAAAAATTTAAAAAGTAATAAATAAAATGCTAATTAGTTATTACATAAAAAAAATTCACATGCAAGGCCGATACAAATTTAAAAATTATTTAGTTATAAAAATATAAATAAAATTAGCTTAAATGGAGGTTACAATGGTTGTTGCCAAAACAGATATAGGAAAAGTTAGAGATTTAAATCAGGATTATTACTATATCTCAAAAGAAACAGAAGAACCTAAAATATATATTTTGGCTGATGGTATGGGAGGATACAAAGGCGGAGAGATAGCAAGTAAACTAGCAACAGAAACAGTCAAACAATATATTTCAAATAATTTTAGTAATACAGTAAAAGAAAAAGAAGAAATATTAAAACTTATACATGATGCAGTCGAATATGCAAATATGGTAGTATACGAAAAATCGAAAGAAAATCCAGAATTAGAAGGAATGGGTACTACTTTAGAAGTATGTCTAATATATAATAATAAAGCATATATTGGACATATAGGTGATAGTAGAATATATAGAATACGAAAAGAAATAATAAGAAAACTTACAAAAGACCATAGCTATGTGCAAAAACTAGTAGAAGATAAAAAAATAACTAGAGACGAAGCTAAAAATCATCCTAAAAAGAATATGCTTACAAAAGCACTTGGCTGTACGCCATATGTTGAACCAGACTTACGTGCGAGAAATTTTGAAAAAGGGGACATCTTTATAATTTGTTCAGATGGTTTAACTAATATGGTAGAAGAACAGAGAATATTTGAACTTGCCAAAGAAAACATAAAAACAGCAGCAGATAAATTAGTAGCAGAAGCTAATGAGGCTGGTGGAATTGACAATATTACAGTTATTATCATAGGTGAGAGTAATGTGTAAAAAACAAAAGAGTACATTACCTCTAAGATAGAAAGGAATGGATTTTTGTATGAATCTGGAAGGAAAACTTATAGGAAATAGATATGAAATACTAGAGAAAATTGGAAATGGTGGAATGGCAACAGTATATAAAGCTCAAGATAAGGTACTAAAAAGATATGTTGCAATTAAAGTGCTAAGAGAAGAGTTTACCACAGACGAAGAGTTTATTAGAAGGTTTAATACAGAGGCACAATCTGCTGCAAGTTTAGCCCACCAAAATATAGTTTCAATATTTGATGTTGGAATGGAAGATAATATATACTATATTGTAATGGAACTTATTCAAGGCAAAACATTAAAGCAAATAATAGACGAAGATGGAGTTTTACCATGGAAATGGTCACTTAATATTGCAATACAAATTGCATCAGCTCTAGAAGTCGCACACAAAAACAATATAGTACATAGAGATATAAAACCACATAACATAATAATTACAGAAGACGGAATAGCAAAAGTTACAGACTTTGGAATAGCAAAGGCAGTATCAAATTCTACAATTACTGCATTTGGAACAACAATAGGATCAGTACATTATTTTTCACCAGAGCATGCAAGAGGAGGATTTACAGATGCAAAATCAGACTTGTATTCGCTAGGTGTAGTAATGTACGAGATGCTAACAGGCAGGGTACCATTTGATGCGGACACGCCAGTATCAATAGCATTAAAGCACATGCAAGAAAAGCCAATAGAGCCAATAAAACTAAATCCATCAATACCATATTCGATAAACAAAATAATAATGAAAGCAATGGAAAAAGACCTAAACTTACGCTATCAATCAGCAACAGAAATGCTAAAAGACTTAAATATGGCATTAAAAGATCCAGAAGGAGACTTTGTAAAAACATCTTCTAATGATATGGCATATACCCAAAGAATAGATACAATTCCAGAAGATGCAATAAATAGAAGCACAGAGCCGGGAAACGAAAAGAAAAAGAAAAAAAGCAAACTAGGTGAATATTTTGCAAAACATCCAGCGGCTAAAGTAATATTAATTATTCTTCTTGTAATATTAATTCCAGTAATAGGATTTTTTGGAACACAAGCATTATTAAATGCAGGAAGAGGAAAGGATATAGCACTTCCAAACTTTGTTAATATGACAAAAGAAGAAGCAGAAAAAACAGCAACAGATTCTAAATTACAATTAGAAATTTCAGAAGAATTTAGCTCAGATGTAGAAGCTGGAAAAGTAATTTCACAAGATCCACCTTATGTAGATGGATATTTAGTAAAAGAAGAATCAACAGTAAAAATAGTAATTAGTAAAGGCGAAAATATAAAAATAGTTCCAGACGTAGTAGGAAAATCACAAGAAGAAGCGGAGCAAGCTATAGCTACAGAAGAACTAAAAGTGGAAGTAATCCAAGAAGCAAGTAGTAAGATACAAGCAGGATATGTAATTAGACAAGATCCTGAGGCAGACGAAGAATTAAATGCAGGTGAGACAGTAAAAGTATATGTAAGTACAGGTGTAAAACAAATTACAATGGAACATGTAGTAGGCGAAAAAGAAGACGAAGCTAAGAAAACACTAACAGATTTAGGCTTTGAGGTAAATATTGTTTACGAAGAAGATACAAGTAAAGATGATGGAATAGTATTAAAACAAAGCATAGATTCAGGGAAAACAGTTGATGATGGAACACAAGTAACATTAACAGTAAACAAAGTCGTAGCAACGAAAGACATAAATGTAATAATAAATCTTAAACAAATAACAGGTGGATATACAGAACCAGCAGAAGGAGAAGAGCAAACAGACAGCCCAACAGTGAACATAAAAGTAAATGAAGAGACAAGAACAGGAGTAAGTAAAAACGATACAGCATATTCATCTATAACATTATCTGGAAAAGAAGGAGAAAATCTATCTATTTCAGTAGTGATAACAGAGCCAGATGGAACAGAAATTTATAAATCAACCAAATCAGTAAAACTAGGAACACAAGATAGTATAACATTTGAATAGTATTAAAATATTTTATAATATGGTAACTTTAATCATAAGCCAGAGTTAATATATTCAAAATTTGTGAGAATATGGAATGGAAAGTGATTTGAAGATACTAATTCTTGAGAAATTTTTGCA
>CALXND010000065.1 GCA_944389655.1 uncultured Clostridia bacterium
AATATGTTTTATATAATGCAAGAACTTAATAATAATGAAGTATATCAACAATATAAAATATATGTATCTATTAATAGGAAAAAATATAGTAGCTCAAAAAAATTTTTAGAAAAACAAGGTTTAAACAAAATAAATTTAATTAAAGAAAAATCTACTGAATATTATAAATTGCTTGCAACAGCAAAATTTTTAATAACAGATACATCATTTAATCCCTGTTACATAAAAAAAGAAGGACAAGTCATACTAAATACATGGCATGGAACGCCTCTTAAAACATTAGGAAGAAAAGTAAATAATGATCTTCATGATTTAGGTAATATTCAAAAAAACTTTATAATTGCAGATTATTTATTATATCCAAATGAGTATACAATGAACCATATGATAGAAGATTATATGATTCAAAATTTGAGTAACGCAAAAATTATACTTGCAGGATATCCACGTAACAGTGTGTTTTTTGATGAAAATCTAAAATCCAGAATAAGAGAAGAAGAAAACTTAAAAAATAAGGAAATTTTTGTATATATGCCAACATGGAGGGGAGCAGTAAATAATATTGAGGCAAAAGAGCAGAAAGAACAGTTACAAAGCTATTTAGAAAAAATAGATAAAGAATTAAAAGAAAACCAAGAATTCTTTGTTAATTTGCATCCATTTGTAGGTAATAGTATAAATTATAGAAAGTTAAAAAAAGTAAAAGCATTTCCAAAAAAATATGAGACATATCAATTCTTGTCTGTAGCAGATTGCCTAATAACAGATTATTCAAGTGTATTTTATGATTTTGCAACAACTAAAAAGAAAATAATTTTGTTTGCGTATGATGAAGAACAATATCTACAAGATAGAGGTTTGTATATGCCTTTTTCAGACCTTCCTTTTACAAAAGTAGACAACATAGAAGATTTAATAAGCGAAATGAATAAGCAAAAAGCATATGATGATACAAAATTTATAGAAGAATATTGTAAATATGATGGAAAAGATATAAGTAAAAAAATATGTGAAAAAATAATTTTAAATAAAGAAAATAATTTAGAAATTAGAGAGATAATAAGTAATGGAAAAGAAAATGTCTTAATATTTGCAGGAAATTTAGCTGCTAATGGAATAACAAAATCACTTATAAATTTATTGAATAATGTAGATAAAACTAAAAGAAATTATTTTATAACATATGACACACGAAGAATAAGAAAAAATAAAGATGTACTTAAAGAATTGCCAAATGAGGTAGGATACATTCCAATTAAAGGAAAAATGAATTTAGACTTTAAGAAAAAAATATTTTTATTCTTGTACAATAACAAATTAAAGAATGATGCGCAATTTATAGTGGTACTTGGAAAAGATTTAGAAAGAGACATAAAAAGAATATATCCAAATTGTAATTTTTCGTCAGTAATACAATTTAATGGATATGATAAAAAGAGAATATTAATATTTAGCCAGTTTCATTGTAATAAAGTAATATATGCACATAATGATATGTATATGGAAGCCACAGAAAAAGGGAATTCTAGCCTAACAGTACTAAAATATGCATATAACCATTATGATAAAGTAGCAGTAGTATCAGAAGATTTAATAGAACCATTATGTAAAATTACAGATATTACAAAAAAGTGTTATATTGCTCATAATGTAATAGACTACAAAAAAATCTTAGAAATAGGAAAAGAACAAGTAGAATTTGATGAAAATACAGTAAGTACAGTAGAATTAGAAGAATTAGTAGAAATATTGAATAGTACTAATAAAAAGTTCATTACAATAGGAAGATTCTCTAAAGAAAAAGGACATGAAAGACTTATAAAAGCTTTTGAAAAGCTATATAAAATAGACAATTCTATATATTTAATAATAATCGGAGGATATGGTAAAGAATATGACAAAATTTTGCAAATGGTTCAAAATTCAATTTGCAAAAACCACATAATTGTTATAAAATATGTAAGTAATCCATATTCAATACTAAATAGATGCGACTATTTTATACTACCATCATTCTATGAAGGGTTTGGCCTAGTATTAGCAGAAGCAGATATTTTAGGAAAACCAGTAGTTTCGACAAAGATAGTAGGACCAACAAACTTTATGTTAGAAAATGGTGGTACTCTAGTTGAAAATTCAGATGAAGGGGTGTATAATGGACTAGAATTACTTTATGAAAATAAAGTAAAGCCAATGAATATAGATTTTGAAAAATATAATAGACAAGCCATAGCAGAATTTGAAAATTTACTAAAAAAAGACTAATCAATGTAAATAGAAACTTTCTGTGAATGAAAGAAATAACAATTAATTAAAGAATGGAGAAAAATATGAAAAGAATTTTAACCTATGGAACATTTGATTTATTACATTATGGACACATTAGACTATTACAAAGAGCAAAAGCATTAGGAGATTATTTGGTTGTTGCACTATCAACAGACGAATTTAATGAAAGTAAAGGGAAAAAAGCATATCATAATTACGAAACAAGAAAAAAAATGTTAGAAGCAATTAGATATGTAGATTTAGTAATACCAGAAGAATGCTGGGAACAAAAAATATCCGATGTTCAAAAATATGAGATTGATACAGTTGTTATGGGAAGCGACTGGGCAGGAAGTGATAAATTTGATTACTTACAGGACTATTGTGAAGTTGTGTATCTAGAAAGAACCGCTGGAATATCAACAACAAAAATAAAAAAGGATTTAGGATTGCAAGAACCAGTAAATGGCCTAAATCAGCTTCCTGAGACAAAGCAAGAAAGAGATAACGATAAGAAAAATTAGAAAAATTATATGTAATTACAAATGTAGAATAGAAAGGAGTTTTTTATGCATAGTATTGCTGAAATACTAAAAGACCATATTCAATATAGGCAGCAAATATTTAAGCTTGCAAAAGCAGACTTAATAAAAACATATCGTGGAGCTGCTCTTGGCTGGGCATGGGCTATAATAAAACCAGCAGTTACAATATTTGTGTATTGGTTCACATTCCAAATAGGTTTAAGAGCAGGAAAGAATGTAGAAGGATTTCCTTTCTTTCTATGGCTTATTTCGGGTGTTATACCATGGTTTTACATGAGTGATATGATAACAGGGGGAACAGAATGTATCAGAAAGTATAGCTATTTGGTAACAAAAATGAAGTTCCCTATATCTACAATACCAACCTTCTTTAGTATATCAAAATTCATGGTACATTTAGTTTTATTAGCTGTAATGATAATTATATTTATTATAATGGGCTATCCACCAGACATATATTTATTGCAATTACCAATTTACATGTTACTAAGTTTTTTGTTCTTTACAACATTTTCGTTATTTGCTTCACTACTTGCATGTATGAGTAAAGATTTTTCAAACCTAGTAAAATCATTAGTAACAGCAGTATTTTGGCTTTCAGGTATAATTTGGAATATTAATACATTAAAAGATATACCATGGCTTAAAGCATTGCTTAAAATAAACCCAGTAACGTATTTAGTAGAAGGGTATAGAAATTGTTTTATACATAAAACCTGGATTTGGGAAAGTCCCAAAACATTAATTGCATTTTTAGCTATACTTGTGGTATTAACTATAGCTGCAATATGGGTATATAGAAGATTAAGAAAAGAAATTGCAGATGTATTAAACTAAAGAAGTTTGGAATAAAAAATAAATAAATTTAGTACACATGTGTAATTCAATTAATGAATGCATACGACCAAAGAAGCATATAACAGATTATTTTGTGGTATATGTAAATTAGAAAGGATAGAAATTTTTAAATGGAAAATAAAGATATTGTAATAAAGTTTGATCATGTAACCAAAATGTACAAACTGTTTAAAAACGACAAAAGAAGATTATTACATACATTCTTTAAAAATATAAAATACAAAGAAAAAAAAGCAGTAAATGATGTATCTTTTGAAATAGAAAGAGGAGAAGCAGTAGCTCTATTTGGAAAAAACGGTGCTGGAAAATCTACAATACTAAAGATGATTACAGGAGTTGCATTTCCGACAGAGGGCAAGATTACAGTAAAAGGTAGAGTAAGTGCTCTTTTAGAGCTTACATCTGGCTTCGACCCAGAATTTACAGGAAGAGAAAACATATTTTTAAAAGGGCAACTGTTAGGATTAAAAGATGCGGAAATTAGAGAGCTTGAGCAAGAGATAATAGACTTTGCCGAACTTTCAGAATATATTGACCAACCAGTTAGAACATACTCAAGCGGTATGAAAGCAAGACTCGGATTCTCCATAAATGTAAATATACGACCAGAAATATTAATAGTTGATGAAGCACTAAGTGTTGGAGATGAAGAATTTAAAAATAAATGTACTAAAAAAGTAAACGAAATAGTAAATAAAGATGAAGTCACACTCTTATTCGTAACACACTCTACTGCAATGGCAAAAGAATTTTGCAAAAGAGGAATTGTAATGCAACAAGGTAAAAAGACATTTGACGGAGATATAGACACAGCAATAGAAAAATATAAAAAGACAGTAAAAAAATAGTGAGCAAATGGGGACGGGCTTGTTTTGCGCAATTGCTGCGCAAAACAAGCCCGTCCCCATTTGCTTACTATTCTTCTAATTTATGATATACTTTTTTACCTTTTCTTAAAATAGCATATCCATCTTTAAAATCGTTTTCTGATAATACATAATTAACATCTGATATTTTTTCATCATTTAAAGTAATTCCACCTTGATTAATTAAAGTTCTAGCTTGTCCCTTAGAAGGAGCCATTCCAGCAGTAATAATTGCATCTAATATAGAAATGTTAACATCTACTTTAGAAGTAGGCATATTTTCTAATGAACCGTGACCTTCAAATAATGCTTTTGCAGCTTCTTCTGCTTTTAAGGCCTCTTCTTCGCCATGAATTAATTTAGTTATCTCAAATGCAGCAATTTTTTTAGCTTCATTTATTTGCTCATCTTTCAAACTAGATAGTCTATTTACCTCTTCCATAGGCAAGAATGTTAATAGTGATAATACAGTTTTTACATCTGCATCATCAATATTTCTCCAATATTGATAAAATTCATATGGAGAAGTTTTTGTTGCATCAAGCCATAAAGCACCTTTCTCAGTCTTTCCCATTTTTTTACCTTCTTTTGTTGTAAGAAGTTTAAAGGTTAATCCAAAAGAATCTGAATGACCGATTCTCCTTATCAAATCAACTCCACCTAAAATATTAGACCATTGGTCATTACCACCCATTTGAAGTTTGCAACCATATGTATTATATAAATGTAAAAAATCATAAGATTGCATAAGCATATATCCAAGCTCAAAGAATGTTAAGCCTCTTTCCATTCTTTGTTTATAGCATTCTGCTGCAAGCATTTTATTTACAGAGAATAAAGAACCAATATCTCTCAT
>CALXND010000066.1 GCA_944389655.1 uncultured Clostridia bacterium
TAAGCTATCTATGCAGTACACACTACATGGAGCACAGCACGTATGCATTAATAATTTCATTTTGTTCCTCCAATCATTTTTAAATTTGTGCCACCTATACCTACAAGTTTTGATATTGCTAATATTTCATATATGATTACTTTATTGTAATTTTGGTTTTTCTACTTATTAGTTTAATTATTATTGTACCTATTACTAAAATTTTTAAATATGGTATCCCAAGAATAGCTTCCTCACTTAATAGTTTAAATGACATAAAGTTTGCAATTTGGCTAGAATAGCTAAGTGCCAATATTGTGTCCTGAGATTTTGCTTTTAGCCAAAACATGCTAGGGAATAACCACATTATATACCAAGGGTTAAAGTTTGTAATTAATATAAATGTAAATATTAAAAGTATTATATTGTATTTACGCATTAGCATAGCAAATTTCATTTGCTTTTGCAATAGTAATTTTATACATACATATATGTAGAATATTGCAAAAATTCCTAGTGTTACACTCTGTAAAATGCTTGTTATATTTTCTCCTAAATACTCATATAACACATAAAAAATTGACCTATTATATTTTGCTTGTTGCATAAATAAACCTGCAAAAACATTTAAATCTCTCATATATACTAAGTATAAAGCTCCAATAATGGCAATATACTCAACTGCACATAATACGCAATATCCAATTCTTACTTTTACTTCTTTTTTTCGTACGTAGTACAGTACTAAGAATGGCAAAATAAGTATTGCCAAATATTTTATTGCTGTTGCAAATGCCACAAAAGCTACTGCTAAAAATAAGTTTTTTTTGCGTACAGTAAAATATATTGCAAATAAAATAAATAGCACAATAAATATATCATTATGAACATTTGAAATAGCTTCAAATAGTATAAAAGGATTTAATCCATACAAAATTACAAATAATTTTTTTCTAGTTATTTTATATATTAATATACAGTTTATTAGATGTACAATTAAATTGGCAAGCTTAAATAATACTAGAGCTATATCTATATTGCCTTGTGAAAGAGCAGAAAGTCCTGTGCATATTGATGTCCATAGTGGGCCATATACCACAGTTTCATACCTCCAACAATTTGCAACTTTATTAAACATGGGTTCATTTTGCCCTGTTTTATCTACTATTTCCCCTGTTGAGGTATAATATGGATTTTCTCCATAATGTGCAGCAGACCATCCATTTGCTATGTATGAGTACACATCTGTGCTAGTATATGGAATAATAATTCCAAACATTATAGATGCTATAATTACTAATATTATCATTGTTTTTAGCTTCAATCGCTTATGATTTTTAATTACTATCAAATATGTTAAAAATAGTAATGTAAAAAGCATTGAAAATAATATTGCGTTTAACATTTTTTCATTTGCATTTATTGGACTTCTGAATAAAAATGTCCATACATGATGAAAACCATAAATAGTCCCATTTTGCACAATATATCTTATTGATGGTATTATAAATAGTAGTATTGTAATAAAAAATAATATTATTGGTAATATTGCTTTTTTTCTTTTGGTATTTTCCAATGTTCTTTCCTCCAATTTTCTTATAGGTGTTCAGCTATAATGGCAAACGCTGTATACAGCATAACAATTAAGCTTGTTATACATATTAATTTTGTTATTTGAGTTTGGCTATAATTTACTTTTATTTTTAGACCACCTATAATAAATAGTATTAGTGGTAAAATTTGCAAGAAATATCTACCTTGTACTCCATCTATGTAAGGTAATTCGTTGTCCGACCATTGTATAAATAAACTTGTAAATATAAGTACAGTAATTACTAATATTATTAGAATAATTATAATTTTTTGGTATTTCTTAAAAACTGTTTTTAACTTTTCTTCTGATAAAGTTACTAATAATATAACTGCACAAATAACATATGGAACAATTTCTATTCTTATTACTTCTGACCATTCTAGTTGTCCACCAAATAAAGATAGAAAATATTGATTAAATTTAGGACCTATTGTATAAAATAGTTTTTCTCCATATGCTAAAGGATTACTTAATAGTGCTGTTATTTTTATCATTGTTCCGTTTTCATCAGTTCCTAAGTATGTATTTGTATTCGTACTTAGCAAAATACTACTTCCAAATAACAACCAAATTAAATTTAGTATTACTCCTACCGAAACTATTATAGTGTTTGAAATAATTCGTTCTTTTTTGTCCGCAAATTTTTCTTTTGGTATTATCAAGCTCAAAAATACAAGTGGCATATATACTATTTTACAAAGTGAAACTATTGCTCCTAAAACCGTAAGTATTGCAACTTCTTTTTTTCCACATTGTTTTTTATCGTTAAATGCTACATTCAATACATATGCTATAAAGAGCAAGCATATTGCGATAGTAAATCCATCTGGTGAAATTGTAGCAAAACCTTCTATCGAAATTGGGATTAGTGCTATAGCTAATAACAAATTTTTGCCAAATGGTATGAGTTTAATTGCTATGTACATTATTGCTGTGCAAATTAACATATTTATAAATCTTGTTATATATGCTATAAGCAAGGGATTCTGGGTTATAAGTTTGCCCACCAATACTCCTGCTACTTCTGGTATGTATTGTACAAAACAATATGCAGCCGAATTTTGATTATAACTTTTTTCTGTTTGACTATAATCTATTTTTACGTCTAATAATTGTATATTATCTACGTATTTAAATACCCCTTTGCTTCTTTCTACAACTATATCTTCTACCCCTATCGGTAAATTTGTTTCTGCTACTTTTAACTTTTTATCTATTTTAGGTATTAATTGCCCCTGCGAAATTTCAAATGCTTTGGTCCAATGAGCTACTTCGTCATGCCCTCTCCCTACGGGGATTGTTATTAATATTATTATACAAAATATTGGCATTAATATAAGTAATGCTTTTTCTGGCTTTATTTCTTTTTTCTCAAATATTTTTATTATTCCTACTATTATTCCTATTAGTAACACCGCAAGAGCTATGTATACACCTATTACTGCATTTCTACTAGCAGCAACTCTAGAAATTGATATACTATATATGCCTACAAAATATGTTATTACTGCAATAATTATTGTTAATATTAAAGAAAAATTTACTTTTTTCATATTCTTCCCCTTTTATAAATGGCATTGATTTCCCATACTTTCTCCGCCCTCTTCATATTTAATTCCTATATGCTCATACGCTGCTGGAAGTGCAATTCTTCCTCTTACCGTTCTAGATATAAATCCAATTTGTATTAAATACGGTTCGTAAACATCTTCTATGGTATCTACTTCTTCTCCTAAAGTTGTTGCAATTGTTTCTATTCCTACTGGTCTTCCTCTATATTTTACAATTAAAGTTTCTAATATTTTTCTGTCTATATCATCTAGTCCTAAATCATCTATTTCGAGTTTATTTAATGCTATTTTAGTAATTTTAAGAGTTATATTTCCATCACCTAATACTGCTGCATAATCTCTTACTCTTTTTAGTAAACGGTTAGCTATTCTTGGAGTTCCTCTTGAACGTCTAGCAATTTCTACTGCTGAATCATTATCTATATTTATCTCTAAAATATTAGCAGACCTTTTTACAATTGTTGTTAAATCTTCTACATTGTATAGTTCTAGCCTATGTATAATTCCAAACCTATCACGAAGTGGTGTTGCAAGTGAGCCAGCTTTTGTAGTTGCTCCAATTAATGTAAATTTAGGTAGGTCTAGTCTTATTGACCTTGCACTTGGGCCTTTTCCAATTATAATATCTAATGTATAGTCCTCTAATGCTGGATATAGAATTTCCTCTACACTTTTATTTAGTCTATGTATTTCATCAATAAATAATATATCAAATTCAGATAGATTTGTAAGTAATGCTGCTAAATCGCCAGGCTTGCTAATTGCTGGACCTGATGTTATTTTAATATTTGAATTCATCTCATTAGATATAATATTCGCAAGAGTAGTCTTTCCAAGTCCTGGTGGTCCATATAACAATACATGGTCTAGTGCTTCTCCTCTTTTTTTAGCTGCCTCTATATATACCTTCATATTTTCTTTTACTTTGTCTTGCCCAATGTATTCTTGCAATGTTTTAGGTCGTAAAGAATTTTCCATTCTCTCCTCATTAACATCTGTAAGCTCTGGGCTTATTATACGTTCTTCTTCCACTTTTTTCACATTCCTTATATCCAATTTGCTGCCAAAAGGAAAAGTCCTCATTGGCATTTTTTCTAATTATACTGCCAATCAGGACCATCCCCTTTAGCAGCTTAGTCCTGCTTTCTTAAATGCTCTTTGTTTATTATTTCTTCTTTGTCATCATCTTTCATTAATCTTGCCATATCTTTATATCCAATTGCAACAATTGCTATAATGAGTAGGGCAAATGAAAGCGCTTTCCATATACCACTTTCTAATAATATAACTGCAAACATTCCAAGTATTGCTGTTATTCCATACATTATTAGTACTGCTTGTTTTTGTGTATATCCTTTCGCCATTAATTTATGGTGCAAATGTCCTTTATCTGGCTGAAAAACTGCTTTTAAAGATTTTCCTTTTATTAGTCTTCTAAATATTGCAAATATTGTGTCAAATATTGGCATTGCAAGTATTATAATTGGTGCTATTAAAACTAATGCAGTATATGTTTTAGCCACACCCAGTATTGATATTATTGCAAGAGAAAATCCCATAAAGTTTGAGCCTGTATCTCCAATAAATGTTTTGGCTGGACTAAAGTTAAATGGTAAAAATCCTACTATTGCACCTGCTAATGCTGTAATTAGAACTATTGCTATTAATGGTGAACCATTTAGGGCAAAAACCATTAGTAATGATAGACACGAAATTAAAGTTACACCTGATGATAATCCATCTAATCCGTCTATTAAATTAATTGCATTTGTAATACCTATTATCCAGCACACTGTGAGGATATATGATAATATTTCACCTACTACAATTTTTCCTTCTGTAAATGGAATTGATATATCGTCAATTTTTATTCCACATGCTACTACAATTATTGCTGCTACTATTTGTGCTGCTAATTTTACTAAACTTGGAATTCCCTTTACATCATCAATGTAACAGGTTACACCTAAAACAATAGCACCAATTACAAATCCAATAATTTTAATCCAATAATTTTCTGGTTCAAATAAATTTATTTTTCCTTCAAATGATGTTGTGATTAGTAAATAAATAACTGATACAAAAAAACCTGAGATAACTGCCAATCCTCCTAGCCTAGGCATTGGTTTTTTATTTACTCTTCTATCATTTGGTATATCTATTGCTCCTACTTTTTTAGCTAATCTCATTGTATGTGGTGTAATTACAAATGCAGTAATAAATGCTA
>CALXND010000067.1 GCA_944389655.1 uncultured Clostridia bacterium
TTAGACATTTTATCACCTTTTTATTCTTATAATTTATATATTATATTACATTGTTATTTTTTATAAAATTTAAAATTTTCTCAATGCCATCATTAGTAGAACTCTCTGATGAAGTATCAATAATAATTGAATTAGGACATTCTTTAGCCTTTCTTTCTAGTTCATCATATACTAATCTTAAAAATTTAGAATGTTCCCTATATAAATCATGTACTGGTGAGTTCTTACTCTTTTCCATTCTTTCTATAATAATTTCATATGGAGGAACACAGAAAACATTTAGTGAAGGTTTCAATAAAACATCATTTTCTACTAGTGCATCTGAAATACGATATATATTATAATCTTTGTTATAATATTCTCCATACGCGTTTATATATGTTGTAATTGCATCATAATATCTGTCTTGTAAAACAATAGTATCTGGTTTTGCTACATATGTTCTAATAACATTTTTTGTATTTATTATTAAATCTGTAAAAAAATATAAAGTAGTGATTGTCATATCTTTTTTACCTAATAACTGTTTAAACTCTCTACCTAAGTCGGTATACGTCATAGCTCCATGATTATAAATAGGCTTATAGTTTATTTCTTTAATCTTTTCACTTAACTTATTGCATAATGTAGTTTTTCCACTACAACAAATTCCTTCAAAAACAATAAAATTATTCATTATGAGCCTCCTATTTGTTATTTAAAAGTGTATATCCTCGAAAATATTTACTATCTTTTGTCAATTCAATAGGAAGATTACTATTTGAAAGGATTTTATTAGCAACTATTAAATGCTCATCATAATTATAATCTCCTGTTGTAGTATTTGGCTTTATCCAATCTTCTATTTCAAGCATATCTTCATATACAGATTCTGATTCTTCTTTTTCATAATATTTAACTTTATCATATGTAACATATAGACGATCAGAATTTTTTTCTATTATTCCGACATATCTCATCATTTTTGCATATAATACTGGTTTTAATCCATCTTTCACATCCAAGTCTAATTCTTTAATAAATTCATTAACATCTTTATATTGTCCTCTTAATTTTGTTCCAAGTTCTAATTTAGAGACATAAGGTTTGTTATCGTCGCACATATTTTTCTTATATAAAAAACCATTAAATTGCTCTGTAACATGTTTGCTGCCTCTCATGACATCTCCTCTTTTTAGGACAGTTAGTTTAGCATCATCATAATAAGTTTCATGCTTTTCATTGGTCATCGTTTCAATTAACTTATATCCATTATCATAAAAAACTTTTAAAACATCATCTAAAGATGACTTACCTTTTATTAAATATTTAAGTTCTCTTTCATAATTTTCAAATTCCATATTTTACACACTCCTTATTTAATACTTATAAATACACCTGTTTCTCTAGGAATATTTATAGCACCATTTTTTATTCTTATATCTTCAAAGTATTTGTATAGATTAGCAAGATTTTCTTCTGAAAAGCCAGAAATAGACTTAGTAGATTTCAACCATTCCATTAAATCCTCTGTTTTTGTAATTGCTAAAACATTTTCATAGTCAAATCTTTCTACAGAAGAAAAATATTTTTTTAATATTTCACTTCCATTTTGAAGATTAAATGGTAATTGCTCTGTAAAAGCTGTTGATTCTGGGTTAAATTGTTTTATTGCTTCATGCAAAAAAGGTCTCATACCACCATTACCATCTGTAGCTGAATAAAAATATCCACCTTCTTTTAAAACTCTTTTTACTTCTAATAAGGCTTTATTTAAATCTGGCACATGAAAAAGCATATGATTTGCAATTATCATATCAAATGAATTATCTTCAAATGGTATTGATTGAATATCAATCTTTTCAAACGAAACATTATCATATTGTGAGTATTTTTCTTTTACTAAATCTAACATTCCATCTGAAAAATCTGATAAAATAAGCTTGCAACCTTTTGGTAGCTTGTCTATTCTGTTCTCCCAATGGCTTCCATTTCCACATCCTAACTCCAATATAGAAATATTCTCCTTAAACTTATATTTATCAAATAGCCAATCTGCAAAGCTATACTTATTAGTTGTATATTTCTTGTAAAAGTTAATTCTCATTGCCAAATTTTTATCATTAGAAAATTGTTTTTTAACGTTTTGCGTTTTGTTCATAATAGACATACATATCACCTCAATTTTAAAATTATTTATTTATCAATATTATTTTGATAACTATTATATATTTTTTCTACTACTTACATATTATCTAATAAATGGATTTTCCTTTGCATCATAATTTAATCCGTATTTATGACATAGCTTTTGTCCTTTATAATTTATTTCATCATATAATTTACTATGCTTGCATATTTGTGTAGTAACAAATTGTTCTAGTTCTTGCTCTGATATTCCATTTTCCACTTTATCTAATACCATTTGCATAAAATCTAAATCTATTAGTTTTAATTGAAAATATAAATCATAATATTCTTTTTCTCCTATTGAATCTATTGCTTTAGGAGATGAGATAGGATCTATTATCATATCATATAATTTCATATGAGATTTATGCCATCTTTTTAGTGCATTATAGGTTAATTTAACTTTCGGCTCTATTATATCATATTTATTATTATCATACACATCATTCTTTACAATTTTATCCTCTTTTTTCAATTTCTCAGTATATAAAGTTCCGTCTGCTGCAAACATTTCTGAAAAAATTCCTTTTGTTATAATCCAATCATACTCTCTTAAAAATTCATAATTTTCTTTTAATTCTTCGAATGTTGTATTATCATCAAATAAAATAAAACCTGCTTGAACATAAATTCCATGTTTTTTTAATATATCTAATGCTCTTTTGTTATCTTCTAAGCTAGCACTTTTATTCATCCTTCTTAAGGCAGTATCTGAACCGTTTTCGATTCCACATGCAAATGAATGAAAACCTGCTTCTTTTAAATATTCCATCTTTTTATCTTCGACTTGGTCTGCCTTCAAAGAGCCTCTTAATGATACATTTATTCCTCTCTCTTTTATTTTATCTCTAAATCTCTTTGCCCATTCCTCATCTCTTTCTTCTTCTAAAAAACTATCGTCAATAACTTTTATGTATTTTACTCCCATATTTTGCAATTGTTCTAATTCATCAACTATATTATCTACACTTCTACCTCTCCATTTGTTACCTATAGATAGCTTATTAAAAGCATTTACAGAACAGAATAAGCAATTTCCCATACAACCTCTTGCAGTTAAGATGTTTACTGTAGACTTTCTTTCTAATGCCATATTCATTGTATCTCTAGCAGGAAATGGAATGTCATCTATATTTTTTATTAGTTCTCTTTTCTGAGTTCTGATTAGTTTTCCATCTTCTTCATATACAATTCCTTTAATTTCATTAAGCTTTCTACTACTATTTCCAGTAAGATAATCGCAAACTTCAACAATAGTCTGTTCTCCTTCACCAATCATTGCAATATCAAATACACCATCTTTTACAAATCTTTGTGGATTAAATGATGGTCCAAATCCACCACACATTAGTTTTATATTTGGGTTTATGCTTCTTATTCTTTTTGCTAATTCAATGGATTTATCATTATTTGACATATAGCATGATATTCCTACAATCGAGGTATCTTTTCTATCTATTATTTTTCTTAATACTTCTTTATCTTCTAGACCTCCAAGCCATCCGTCTATGATTTCAACATTATATCTATTCTTCCTTAATACGGCTGTTAAATATGCTAGCCCTAAATTTTCTTCAGATGTTCTATGTGTATCTGGTGATAATGTTGTCAGTATTATTCTATTTTCTAAATTTTCTTTATTATTTTTATGTTCCATTTATACTTCTTCCTTACTTTTTTGGTTTTCCAATCCAAGTACATAGATAGTTTTCATGTACTAATTGTTTATTTCCCTTTTTATAATTAATATTATTGTCTATTTCAACGTCTTTAAAGCAAAAAGGATCTCTAGCATATAAATCTTTTTCTCCAGTAGCACATTTTTTATATGTATATGCCATTGCAAAGCAACCACCTCTGCATATATCTGCCTTTTTACAATCTTTGCATCCTTCTATTCTTTCATAATTTTCTTTTCTAATTCTAAAAGCATTAAATTGTTCTGAATTAATTATATCAAAAATATCATCAGTTAATAAATCTCCAACTCTATAATCGTGCATATATACGCAAGGTGATACTGGTATTTTTCCATCTGGTGTTATTGAGTTAATTCTCATAGAATATGTACCACAAGCGCATCCCTTAATTTTATCATTATTAGTTATTCCTGACAATGTAGGCTCACTCAATTCTACTGTATCGCATTTTTCAAATAGATACTTATAATTTTCCAATACTTGCTCTTTAGTTGGTACAAGTTCAAAATGTTCCTTCTGTATTGGCTTTATTAAATTAAATCTAATATTTGAATCATACTTTTTAGCAAGTTCTAGCAAAGCATCTATTCTATCTTTCGTAAAATTCCAATTCATAGCACACATTATAATTCCTGACTCTATATTATTCTCTTTACATATTTCTAAAGCCTGAATAGCATATTTGTATACGTCTCCGCCCCTATTTTCATTATGCTCTTTTTCAAAAGGAGAGTCCAAACTAATGTCTACATCATTTAACAATTTTAAGCATTCTGGATACATATTCTTCAATGCTATAAGACTTATTCCTGATGTAGTTATTCCAACTTTTATACCTTTTTCATTCAATTCTTTTAATATGTATGGCAACATACTTTTGCTTACATCCAATCCATTTGTAAATATTGGCTCATTGCCACCTAAGTTTACTGTTTCTACATTTAATTTTTGAATTTGCTCAATTACTTTATCTACTATCTCTTTAGTTAAATTTTTTCCTTTCTTTCTTACAGTAAAAGAATAACAATGTTTGCATTTGCAAGGACAATCATTTCCTAGTGTCCATCCTATATTTTTTATCATATACTCCTCCATATCTTATAACAAATTATATCTTTTATATTTTTTCTATTAATATTTCATTTGTTCCAAATTGACTAATTTCTCTTTTCTAAAAGTCATTTTTAATAAACAAGGAGATGTTATATCTAAAACTGTATTATTATATACTAATTTTACATCTTCATTTACTTCACACCAGTTTAATAGGAAAAATTTTATTGAGCCACCGATGACTTACAACAGCAATTTTCTTTCCTTCATACTCTTTTAATATTCTATCGAAGAA
>CALXND010000068.1 GCA_944389655.1 uncultured Clostridia bacterium
GAATTTTTGACCCATAAAAAAAGCTGAGATAGAAATACTTTTCAGGTATTCTACCCCAACTATTGACATTGAGCCTTAACTCAAACAATATTCTCCATATTTTTAATTTTCTTTTTCCACTTGATGAACATATACATTTTGTCCTGGATAAGCTATTTTTACATTCTCAGATTCCAAAACTTTTAAAATATCTTCATTTACCTTTTCTCTAAATGATAAATAATCCCCATATGCAACTATGTCTGTATACATATAAATAATAAGGTTTATTCCATCTTTTTCGATTGTATTAAAATTAACTTGTATTGTTTCTTTGTCAACATCATCGTTGTTATTTAATACAAACTTTATTCTAGAGATTATTTTTTCTATTTTGTCTGAATTTGTTTCTAGAGGTAATTTTATATTAAGTAAGTATCTTCTTTGCTTCATTCTAGACCAATTTACTACATTGTTTGTTGTAAATACAGAGTTTTGTATTGTTACTATTGTATTATCCGATGTTTTTATTTTTGTAGCTCGAAATGAAATTTCAATTACTGATCCTTCGTTTGTGCCTACTTGTATCCAATCTCCTACTAAAAATGGTTTGTCTGACATTATAGAAAAACCTGATATTAGGTTTTTTACAAAATCCTGTGCTGCTAATGCAACTACTGCACTTCCTATTCCTAGCCCTGCAATAAGGCTTGTTGGATTAATTCCAAAAACTGATAATATTAATAATCCTGCTCCTATATATATTATGTACTTTAGAATTTTACTTGTAAAATTTGTAACCGTCTTATTTCCATCTGGTTTATCCTCATCTCGCATTCTCCTCATAATACTACTTTTAGGTTCTACGAAATTTGCAAGTCCTTTTGCAATAACACATATTGCAATTATAGCTATGATTTGTAGACACAGCTTTTTTGCATTTTCTGGAGGATTTATAATTAAAACTGCCAAATAAAATCCTGCACATATAAATAATGCTTTAAGTGGTTTATAGAATGGACTATTTTTTATTTTTGATTTATCTTTTTCTCTAAACATAAACATCTTAACTATTATGTATGTTAAAATTGGGCTTAATATGCCAAATATAATCACAACTATTACAGCAATTCCATAATCTGCTAACTGGTTTTGTGCAATGTTTCTAAAAAATTCTACTAGTTTATTTATTTGTTCCAATTTGTTCCTCCTTTCGCTTTTATACAAAGTTTATTCTACCTTGGTCTTTTATTAAAATTATTACATTTACATATATATTGTTCAAATTTCTTTATATTGCTCTTTAAAGTGTTGCAATTAATGCCTTTATTTTTATACCTTGCTCTTTAAACATTTTTTCATGCTCTGTTTCAATATTTTCCCAAAAGTCTGTTTCTTCTACTAAATCATATGTTATTTTTTCTATTTCAAATCCTGAATCTTTAAAATATTTTATACTGTCATTAAATAAGCCTTCATCATCTGTTTTAAAAAAGACTTTTGCACCTTCTGCTAAAAATTCTTTATATTTTTCTAATTGCCTTGTATGTGTAAGCCTTTTCTTCTCATGCTTACTTTTTGGCCATGGATTGCAAAAATTAATATATATTCTTTCTATATTATCTTCTTTTGATAATATGGAATTTATTCTTTCTATGTCATATCTTGTAATATATACATTGTCAATCTCTCTATCTGCCATTTCAAATTCTTTTTCTATTTTCCTTTTAGCAAGGCCAAGCATTGCATCTACTAAATCTATTGCGATATAATTTATATCTGGGTTATAGACTGCAAGTTGAGAAATAAATCCCCCTTTTCCACATCCTAGTTCTAAATATATTGGGTTATTATTTCCAAATAGTTCTTTCCATTTTCCTTTATAATCCTCTGGGTTATCTATGTAAAATTTGCTAGCTTCTAATTCCGGTCTAGCCCACGGTTTAAATCGTATTCGCATTTTATTAAATTATCTTCCTCCTTTTTTCGACATTGTTATTATATCATTAAACTTGTTCTATAACAAGTGAAATTTTTATTTTTGACAAAATTGGCGTTACTAGATAATGGTTTTATTTTACTGTTTTGCTGAAAACCTAATAAAATGTATATTTTATTTAGGCTTTTGAATAGTTTTATGTTTAAAACCCTTATCCTGTAAGAAATTATCATGTTAATAATTTCTTAAGTATTTATTCCTTGTATATTAATATTTATATGTTAACATACAAATACAATATTTTTTAAGGAGGATGTATATGCCAGATATTATTTTAAAATGTGATAATTTGCATAAAAGTTTTAGAAAAAAAGAAATTTTGAAGGGAGTCTCTTTAGAAGTTCGTAGTGGCGATATTTTAGGGTTTATAGGACCTAACGGTGCTGGTAAAACTACCACTATAAAACTAATTCTTGGGCTTCAAAGTATAGGTTCTGGAAATGTTAGTATTAATGGTTTTGATATTAAGAACAATTTCGAGAAGGCAATTGCAAAGGTTGGAGCAATAATTGAAAATCCCGATTTATATATGTATATGTCTGGATATGATAATTTAAAATTAATATCTAATTTATACCCTAATATTTCTATCTCTCGTATAGATGAAGTGGTTAAATTAGTTGGATTAGATAATAGAATACATGATAAAGTATCTAAATATTCTTTAGGTATGAGACAACGTTTAGGAGTAGCACAAGCAATTCTTCATAAACCTAATTTATTAATACTTGATGAACCTACAAATGGTTTAGACCCAGAAGGAATAAGGGACCTACGTAATCTTTTACTAAAACTTGCTAAAGAGGAAAAAATGGGAATTTTAATTTCTAGTCATAACCTAGCTGAATTAGAAAGTTTTTGTAATAAGGTATGTATTATAAAAAATGGTTCGGTTGTAGAAACTAGTAACCTAGAAGATGTAAAAAAACAAGCATCTGAAGGGAATTATGTTATTGAAGTAGACAATAGTAAAAAAGCTAGAATGGTTATAGGAGATATATCTAGTGCAATGGATAATACTCATATTCAAGTTCATTCAGATAAAGAAGATATTCCATCTATAGTAAAGAAACTAGTTCTACAAGATATTAAAGTATATTCAATAAAAGAAGACGTTTCTACCTTAGAAGAAGCATTCTTTAAAAAGACTGGGGGTAATGTAATTGATTAAATTAATTGGAAATGAATTTAAAAAGATTTTTAAGAAAAAAACAATATTTATTTTACTTGCTATTACTCTTGCATATGTAATTTTAACAAATATTATGACAAAAGCCACTAGCAGTAATAGATATTATTATTACTATGATGATACAAAATATTATGAAAAACAACTTGCTGAATTAAATCCAAATAGTGAAGCTGACAAATCTACATATATAGAACTTAAGTCTAGCTTAGAGTTAAGTAAGCTTACTGCAAAATATGGTCCAGATTCGTGGCAAGCAAATGTTATTAATACAATTCTTCCATCTTGTATAGATACTGTAGTAAGACATGAGTATTCCGATGAAATTACGGAAGATGCATACCAAAAGGCAAAAGCTCAATATGATGAGGCTATGCAAAAATTAGCTTCAAATGATTGGAAATATTTTGTAAATAAAGATTTGGAAGAAATAAATAATTCTTTGAATGATGCATATGCTCAGAAAGAGAATACTACAGATAAACAGGCTATAGCATCTATTGATACTACAATTTACGATTTAGAGTTAAAAAAGCAAATAGATGAATGGAGACTTGAAAAAAATATTAGTTATGCACCTGGTTTTTTAAATAATGCTTTGGAAAATTATTATAATGGAAAAATTGCACTCCAAGATTATACTAATAAAAATATAAGCGAATTAAGTTCCGATGAGCTTAACCAATACAATAGTTTATTAGAAGAAACTAATTTAAGTAAATATTATATTAATAATAATATTACACTAGAAAGTGATAATAGAAGCATTTTATTAAATTTATTTAGTAACTATGAATTATTTATTTTAATAATTGGAATAGTTATTGCTGGATCAATTGTAAGTGAAGAGTTCAATCGTGGTACTATTAAGCTTCTTCTTGTAAAACCATATAATAGAATTAAAATATTGCTTTCAAAATTTATTGTATGCATGTTAATATTGGTTCTTTCTATTGTGTTTATTGCAGGTTGTCAATTAATATTTGGAGGAATTATAAATGGGTTCGATAACCTTTCTACTCCAGCTATATTCTACAACTTTGACACAAATAGAGTAGAAACAATGAACTTATTTGCATATATAGCATTAATAGGAATTTGTAAATTACCAATTTATATACTTTTAAGCACACTTGCATTTGCTTGTAGTACACTTTTTGCTAGCACAGCAATAGCTGTAGCAATACCATTTCTTGGCTATATTGCTTCGAGTTTAATTAATCAATTTGCGCTTGCATATAATATTAAACAAATAATTTACTTTGTTACTCCTAACTGGGATTTGAGCTATTATTTATTTGGCGGAAGTCCATTATTTAAAGGTCTAACAATGCCATTCTCTATTGCAATTTGTGCTATATATTTGGTAATAATGCTTGTTGTAAGCTGCATTGTATTTAAAAAGAGAGATATAAAAAACATATAAGATATTATATTTAGTAAAATTAAACTATCTTTGACATAAAATAATTTGTGTGCTATAATTGATATAAGGTGCTTATGTGGCACAAATAAAAACATTATGGAGGTAGAATTATGAGTAGAAAGAAAAAGCCATATTTCACTTATGAGTTTGAAAGTGAAAATGATTCCAATCAGTTTTACAATGGTTTTCGGAGCAAGTATCCAACTATTTTAAGC
>CALXND010000069.1 GCA_944389655.1 uncultured Clostridia bacterium
AGAATATAGTTCTCTTTGGCAGTTTATATATCATTTATGTCAAATTCTATCGGCATAATATATAAATTTTTATTTCCATTCAAACTATTCATTTTAATTATTCTAAAATTTTCATATATGTACTCTATACTTCCTCCATCTAAGTATTCATTTTTACTTACTATTTTATTTTTGAAATCTTCCTCTGCTTGTACTAATAATTGATTTATATTAATACTTCTATTAATCAAACTTTCTTTTAGTTCAAACTTTTTTCCCATTATAATTTAGATAAAATTTGTCATTTCCATAAAATACTATATCAAAATCTTGCAATCGTATTATAGAAGTAATTATAGTATCATTATTTTTTTCAACATTAGTTGGAGGTATATATGTTATTACATTAAATCTCCTATATTGTAAATTTAAAATTATAATGGCAACTATAATTGTTAGTACAATAGCAATAACAATTATAAAATTAAATTTTTTCAAGTTAACCCCCCTCCATTTTTTCAATTCCTCTCAAACTTCTTTTACTCTTATTTCACTTTACTTTGCCTAAATATCAATCTTAATACGCCAAAAACTGCCAAAGGGGGCTGTCCCCAATGGCAGTTAGTCTGCTGTTTGATATGAAAAAGTATACACTCCTTCTACTCCCCACAAGGCTCCTTGATTTGCCCTTGTTGTTTCAAGTTTTAATTCTATACTATTTTCTTTTAAAGTTATTTTACCATTTCCACTTGTTCCCCAATTATCGGTATATGTAAATGTACCAACATTATTATTAAGCTCTACTGTAATATCGTCAATCTTTGCTTCTCTTCTTGTAGGAGCTGGGCTTGTTAACTCAAATGAAAATGTAATTCTATTTTGTAAATAGTTTTCAACATCTAGTTCAACAACATTAGTATTTATGTCTGATTTTAATTGTGCTTCATATTCTTCGTTTGATATTAAATTATCTTCTCTTTTATCCATTAATTCATCTATTTTTTCTGCATTCCAATATGCTTCCTGGCTTATGTACCAATGACCTTTATAATTTACTGCATTTTGGTCAATTGCCCCATTAATCACAGAATTTGACATTATTCCACTATTTATAGAATTTGATGTTATTGAATTTAAATCCACTTCATTTTCTATTGTTCCATTTGTACTTTCTTCTGTATTCTCTGGTCCAATATACTCCATATTTTGATTTTCTGCATTATTATCTTTCTTGTCATAAATTGCAAATCCTACAATTGCGCCAATTATTAGTACGATTACTATAAATCCTATAATATTACTTTTTTTCATAAACTTACGACCTCCTTTTGATTGTTTTTTATTATGATGATTTTCTTTAAATAATGTGACTTTTTAATGCAATTACTTTAACTATTGGCAAACATATAATTAAATAATTAAACCAATTTAATAAAATACAATCTTATTTTTTCTTCTCTTTCAGTATAACATACGAATTATTTTTTTCATATATTTTTTCACAATTTTTTTACATATTTTCTTATTTTTTGGAAATTATATACTAAGAATTATATTATGGCACTTAAATTATAGAAAGGTTTAAGAAATATGAAAATTAGAGAATTTTTAACAGGTTTACTTTTACCAAATAAAGAAGCCAATCATCATTTTGTTATGCCTGCCACAAATGAGGTAGCTCCAAAACTCGATACTGATATGCTTGACTCTGAGGATGACGTAAAAAATATTTTTCCGAGTATAGATGTTAATATTGAGTATATAAAGGTAAAATATAATTTGCTTATAAACAGTGATGTTTTGCTTCGTGAATTTACGTTAAATGCTAGGAATAAGCAGTATAGAGCCTTTTTGCTTTTTATCGATGGTATGGTGAATATGGATTTAGTTAACAACTATGTTCTAAAACCTCTAATGCTTAGAAACACTGCTAATTCTTATGAAGGGAACCAAGTAATTTCTGAGGCAGTAACAAATAATATTACTGTTAGAAAGGTTAAAAAGTTTGATATTAAAGATTATATTTTAAATTCACTTTTACCTCAAAATAATGTAAAAACACGAACTGAATTTAAAGATATTTTTTCAAGTGTAAATTCTGGCGCATGTGTTCTTTTTGTAGATACATTAGATATTGCTTATGATATTGATGTAAAAGGATTCCAAGCAAGAACTGTTTCAAAACCAGAAAATGAAATTGTTTTGCGAGGTCCCCAAGAAGCTTTTGTGGAGAATATTCGTGTTAATACTACACTGCTACGTAGAATTATAAATAATGAAAATCTTATTATAGAAAACCTGAAAATAGGGAAAGTAAGTAAAACCACTTGCTCTTTATGTTATATAAAAAATATTGCAAATGATGATTTAGTTGCAGAAGCCAAATATAGATTAAATAATATAAATATTGATTATTTAGTATCCTCTGGCCAGCTTGAGCAATTATTTGAAGATAATAGTAAATACAGTCTACCACAAGTAATTGCGACAGAAAGACCTGATAAAACTGCTACACACCTATTAGAAGGTCGAATTGCTGTACTTGTTAATGGAAGCCCTTATGCACTTGTTGTTCCTGCTACATTTATAGATTTTTTAGAATCACAAGAGGATAACAATATAAAATTCCAATTTGCTAATCTTCTAAAAATAATTAGAATTGGAGCATTTTTAATTACTTTGTTTTTACCGGGAATTTATGTTGCAATTACAAGTTTTCATCAAGAATTTATACCAACTGAACTGTTATTTGCAATTGTTGCATCAAGGGCCTCTGTTCCTTTTTCGATTATTTTTGAAATAATCATTATGGAGCTTTCATTTGAGCTTATTAGAGAAGCTGGTTTAAGAGTTCCTAGTCCTGTAGGGCCAACAATTGGTATTATACGGTGCTCTTATAATTGGTCAATCTGCTGTTGATGCTGGTATAGTAAGCCCAATATTAATTATTATTGTTGCAATTACTGGAATAACCTCTTTTGCAATCCCTGACTACTACCTGGCGTTTCATTGTAGAGTAGCAAGATTTATTTATATTTTACTAGGTTACTTTGCAGGACTATTAGGAATTGCATTTGGTGCATTTATTCATTTGCTTATTGCAACTAAAGTACAATCTTTTGGTGTATCTTATTTAGATCCATATATTCCCTCTAAAGGCAAAATCAATAATGGGATTTTTAGTAGTCCAGCGTGGAAACGCGAAAAACGCTCCGACTTTTTAGATACAAAAAAAGAGGATAAACAAGAACAAATAAGCATGAAATGGAAATATCCTCAATAATTTGGTTTATAGGTAATACCATAAAAAACCTAAATACAAAAAAGGGACTGAAATATATTTATGAATTACACTAAACTCGGCAATTTTGAGGCAATTTGCTTGATAGTAGTTTTGTTTGTTAATCATATTGTGCTTAATTTGCCACAGATGATTTTAAATACGTCACGGAAGTGCATCAGTTATTAATTGTATTTATATACTCGCCTTAGCACTAATTTTTGGACTATTAGTTGTAAAATTGTTCAAAAACTTTTTAGGACTTGATATTATTGATATTTCTGAGTTTCTTGGAGGAAAGCTCCTTAAAATTCTAATTGGTATTTTATGTATAATTTTTCTCATTATGGAATCAGCTTTTTTAACAAGAATGTTCTCTAAAAATCTTTTACTAGTATATTTTGAAAACTATCCTGTTGCTTTTATTATAATAATATTTTTATTTGTAGCAGTAGTTGCAAATTTACTTGGAAAAAAATCAATAATAAAATCAAATACTATTATAACTCCAATTGTTTTAATTAGTGTGCTTCTTACATTTATATTTGTTATAGATTTGCTTAGATTTGAAAGACCATTGCCTATATTGGGAAATGGAGCTGATAAAATATTTTTAACTGGTGCAAGTAATATCTTTGCATTTAATGGATTGTTTTTCTTGTTTTTTATATCTCCCTTGCTCAATAAAAAAGAAGAAACATCCAAAGTAACCTTTATTTCCATTTTAATATGTGGAATACTTTTAATTTTATCAATAGCAACACTTGTATATGCATTTTCTGATATTTATTCTATTAATAGAATATCTCCTATATATTTTATAATAATTAATAGTAAACTTTCTGCTTTTTTAGAAAGACCTGAGGTTATATTTATTTTTATTTGGACTTTGGCACTTATGTCTTTCTTAAGCATTGCTATAATGTTTTGCCTAAACATATTTAAGAAACTAACAAAAGTAAAAGAGGCAAAATCTCTCGCTCCTAGTATATGTGCTATTATATTCGTTATTTCAATGCTTATAGATAATGTTTTTACTTTGGAACAAATTGCCAATACTTTTTACAAGTATGGTTCACTCATTCTAATTTTTGGTATTTTTACTATTGTGCTAATTCGGTGCAAACATAAAAAAGCGATATTTAAAAAGTTCCAATGAGATAGAAAATAAAGGTTCTTGAGTTGTTTTTTTGCTCAAAAGTAAGAAAGGCATTTCGCAGGGCTAGTCTTTGGAGCAACGGCGAAATACATGTCCTCGCTTTGCTCGGACGGCCCAA
>CALXND010000070.1 GCA_944389655.1 uncultured Clostridia bacterium
AATAAAAATAGTATTTGAATAACTCCAAATACTATTTTTATTTATAATTCTATTCCTTCTAAAATTTTCCATGTTCCATTTATCTCTGGTATTGACTTAAATATCATCTCTTCTTTCGTAATTGGGTGTAGTATTTTAAGCATGTATGCCCATAGCGCAATTTGCTTGCCATGCCCTCTTCCACCATATTTCTGGTCTCCATAAATACTGTGATTTCTGCTAGATAACTGAACTCTAATTTGATGATGCCTTCCTGTATGTAAATCTATTTTCAAAGCAGATAGATTTATTTCTTCATTGTATTTTAGCTCTTCATAATCTAAAGAAGCAAACTTTGCATTCTTTGTTCCTTCTTTAACCACCTTACTCATATTGCTACGTTCATTTTTTAATAAATAATCTTCTAACTTTCCCTGCTTTTTCTCCATTTTTCCATTTACTACAACTAAATACGTTTTTTTAAAAACTTTTTCCCTAACCTGCTCGCTAAGTCTTCCTGCTGCTTTAGATGTTTTAGCAAAAACCATCACTCCGCCTACTGGTCTATCTAGCCTATGAATTAGTCCTAAATATACATTTCCTGGCTTATTATATTTTTCTTTTAGATAATCTTTTATGATAGCAAGCATATCCACATCACCAGTTTTATCGCCTTGTGAAGGTACATTCACTGGCTTTTCTACTACTATTATATGGTTGTCCTCATATATTACTTTTAATTTCTGCATTTTTAGTCCCCTTTTCCTTATTATTTATTAGTATAATTCATTTCTTAATATATAATAAACTATCTGTTCAAATAGAATTAATATTTGGGCTAGGCGAAACAAGCAAGAAAACCAGAGGCGTACTTTGTGTACGTTGATGGTTTTCGCAATCAAAGTTCAGCAACGCCAAAAACTAATTATTCCACTAAGACTCCCATCTTCCATAAATTCCACAAGGTAATATTAACTTTGAATTTGACATTGGTAGTCCCACTTCCCCATTAGAGAATTTGCCTTTTTTATGTATTTTCAGTCTTAATATATTCTCTAAAACAGTACTTGAAATTCCGGTAGTATATGAATTTATTAAGAAAAATAAAGCATCTTCTGCAAGTATTTTTGCACATAAGTCTACTAAATCTGCAATATTTTCTTCAAACTTCCATACCTCACCATTTGTACCTCTACCATAAGATGGTGGATCCATTATAATAGCTTGATAAGTATTGCCTCTCCTAATTTCTCTATTTACAAATTTTACAACATCATCCACTATAAACCTAACTGGTCTTTTTGAAAGCCCTGAAGAAGCAATATTCTCTTTTGCCCATGTTGTCATTCCTTTAGAACTATCTACATGACAAACTTGAGCACCTGCATAGCTACATGCTACAGTTGCCCCACCAGTATAAGCAAATAAATTTAAAACCTTAACAGGTGTCTTAGCTTTTTTTATCTTCTCTATCATCCAATCCCAGTTAACCGCTTGCTCTGGGAATAATCCAGTATGTTTAAATCCCATTGGCTTTATATTAAAAGTTAAATCCTTATACTTAATTTGCCAATTCTCTGGAACTTTTTTATTATATTTCCATCCCCCTCCACCAGAAGAGCTTCTATTATATCTAGCATTCGCTTTACTCCACTTTTCTGGAAAAGTTTTCTCCTTCCATATTATTTGAGGATCTGGTCTTATTAAAGTAACATTTCCCCATCTTTCTAACTTTTCTCCATTTGCCATATCTATTATTTCATAATCCTTCCAATCCCTTGCTATATCCATTATTCCTCCTATTTTGCGCAAATGGGGTCTGACCCCATTTGCGCATTGCGTACTATATTTTTACTAGAATTTGTACAAAGCTACTAATTAACAATATATCTAAAATCATAAAACTTACTGTAGCTGTTACAATTGTTGTCATTATTTTGTGGTCTAAAATTCCCTTTCCTATTTTTCCAAATTTAGTTTTTATTTTTTCTTTCAAAATGTTTATACTAAATGTTCTAGTTTTTTTATCTTGATTTTGTTTTTTATTAAGTCTCTCTCTTTTTTTGCTTTTTCCTGCATGTCCTTCTTTTAAGTTAATTATAATATCTTTTGCGTACTCCATAAATAAAATTCCCCCTATCTATATTCTTTATAATATAGATATTCATATGGTAGTGATTTTATTCATGTTTTCGTATTGCATATTTTTTATTTTTTTCTCATTTTCCTAATTCTTCTTTTATTTTTTTGGCTAATTTTTCATTTATTCCTTTTATTTGAGTAATTTCTTGTATATCCGCTTCTAGTATTTTCTTTACACTTCCGAATTTTTTTAATAGTGCTTGTTTTTTTACTTCTCCAATTCCATCAATTTCGTCTAAAGCAGATTTTACTAGTTGTCTTTCTCTTAGTTTTTTATGATATCCAATTGCTGTATCATGCACTGAATCTTGAAATCTTGTAATTAAATTAAATAAGTTATTTGATAGTTTTAATTCTTCTCTTTTCGCATTCATAAGTGCTCTTGTAGAGTGTTTATCATCTTTTACCATTCCAAAAATTGGAATATCTAATATTCTAGTATCAAATTCTGGATTTTTTTCTTTATAACTTTTCTTTAAGTTTTCTTCTGCTTCTAATGCTGCACGTATTTGAGTTATTCCTCCATCTACAAATATAACGTCTGGAAGTTTTCCAAAACCTCCTTCTGGCTCTTCTATAGAATGGACTAATCTTCTACCTATTACCTCTTTCATGCATCGAGGATCATCTTGTCCATATACAGTTTTTATTTTAAATCTTCTAGCTAAGTTCTTTTTTATTACTCCATCTTGAAGTACACACATTCCAGCTACTATGTTTGTTCCTGATAAATTGGAAATATCATAACATTCTATCTTTCTAGGGAGTTTATCTAATTGTAGAACTTCTTTTAATTCCATTAAAATAGCATTTTTGTCCTTCTCTTTATTTTCTAATGTTATTTTTGCATTATTTTCTGCCATTTCCACTAAACGAAGCTTTTCTCCCTTTTGTGGAGTTTTTATTTCTACTTTTCTTCCTGCTGACTTTGTAAGCCATTCTTGCAATAATTCTTTATCTTCAATTTCTTCTCTTAGCATTATTTTATTTGGTAAAATTGGTCTGTCTACATAATATTGTTTGATAAAACTTGATAATATTTCTTTTGAATCTTCATCTACTAAATCATCTAAAAAGAAATGTTCTCTTCCTATCATTTTACTTTTTCTTACAAAGAATATTTCTATGCAAACTCGGGTATCACTTTTTGCTAAACCTACAACATCTATGTCGTTTTCAGATATATTTGAAACCTTTTGCTTCTCTGATATTCTCTCTACTGCAATAATCTTATCTCTCAAGTATGCAGCTTTTTCATATTGCATATTTTTTGCACGATCTTCCATTTCCTGCTGCAATTGCTTTAATAGCTTGTCTGTTTTCCCCTCAAGTACATCTATAATTTCGTCAATTTGCTTTCTATATTCTTCTTTTGACACATATCCCATACATGGTGCTAAACATTTTTTTATATGGTAATTTAAACAAGGCCTATCTTTATATTTAAAACTTTTACACTGTCTTATTTTAAATTTAGATTTTATAAACTCAACCATCTCTTTTGCACTACCTGCACTAGCATATGGGCCAAAGTATTTTGCACCATCGTTTAAAATTCTTCTTGTAATATATACATCTGGATAGTCTGCTCTAACATTTACTTTTATATATGGATAAGTTTTATCGTCTTTTAATAATACATTAAATTTAGGCATATTCTTTTTTATTAGGTTACACTCTAATATTAAAGCTTCTGCCTCATTATCTGTTACTATGTATTCAAAATGGTCTATTAATGATACCATATTCTCTATTCTTTTTGTTTTATTCGTTTTCCTAAAATATTGCCTTACTCTATTTCTTAGTGATATTGCTTTTCCTACATATATTATTTTGTCATCTTTATCGTGCATTATATATACACCTGGTTTATGTGGCAATTTTTTTAACTCTTCTTCTATGTTAAACATTTTCCTCTTTCCTTATTTTTTACTCCA
>CALXND010000071.1 GCA_944389655.1 uncultured Clostridia bacterium
TTAAAAATTTTATGCTATAATGAGAACAATGTTATTAAATATAGGAGATGATAAAATATGGCAACCGTAAAAGACTTTCAAAATTTAGACATTAGAGTAGGAACGATAATAGAAGCAACAATATTTGAAGAGGCTAAAAGGCCAGCATATAAGCTAAAAATAGATTTTGGAAAAGAAATAGGAAAAAAACAGTCTTCTGCTCAGATAACAGCTTTATACAAATTAGAAGAATTAAAAGGAAAACAAATTCTTGCAGTAGTAAATTTTCCTCCAAGGCAAATTGCTAATTTTATGTCTGAAGTATTAGTACTTGGGACATATAGTAAAGAGGGAGTAATACTAATTACGCCAGATAAAATTGCAGAAAATGGAGATAAACTCGGATAAAAATAAATAAAGGAGATCAAGGCTTAACTTATATTGTGTGTTGGTACATGATACAAATTAAAATGCCTATATTAGGCTTTGGAATTGCAACAATAGTATTTTGCATAGCATATTGTTTAATTTCATTATTTATAGCATATAAATATGCACCAAAAACATTTAAATTAAGAATATAAATTATTAATTATATTGTTCGTAGATTATAACCTTAAGGAGGGGGTGCTATTATATGAAAATATGCCAGAAGAAGTTTCAAAATAGTAGGAGGATTAATGTCAATAATAAGTGTAAAAAATTTAACATTCCGATACGATGGAAGCATAAATAATGTATTTGAAAATGTATCATTTAATATTGATACGGACTGGAAACTAGGTTTAATTGGAAGAAATGGAAAAGGAAAAACTACATTTTTAAAGTTATTGTTAGGTGAATATGAGTATGAAGGAACAATAACTAAAAGTGTAGAGTTTGATTATTTTCCTTATGAAGTAAAAAATAAAGAGAGAATGTCAATAGAGATTGTAAATGAAATCGCACCAAATGTAGAAGATTGGCAGATTATTAAAGAATTAAATTTACTAAATACAGATGCAGAAGTTCTTTATCGAAATTTTAACCTGCTAAGTGGTGGAGAGCAAATAAAAATCCTTTTAATCAGTTTATTTTTAAAGGGAAATAACTTTTTACTTATTGATGAGCCAACAAACCACTTAGATATAGAAACAAGAAACAATTTAGTAGAATATTTGAATAAGAAAAAAGGATTTATCTTAGTATCTCATGATAGGAATTTTTTAGATAAAGTAGTAGACCATATTATTTCTATCAATAATACGAATATTGATATTCAAAGAGGAAATTTCTCATCATGGCAAGAAAATAAGGATAGACAAGATAGTTTTGAATTAATGCAAAATGAAAGGCTAAAAAAAGATATAGGAAGACTAGAAATAGCTTCAAGGAATACATCAAATTGGTCAGATAAAATAGAAAAGACAAAATATAACACTACAAATTCTGGCTCTAGTGTAGATAGAGGCTATATAGGGCATCAATCTGCTAAAATGATGAAACGTTCTAAAGTTTTAGAAAAAAGAATTAATAAAGCAATTGAAGAAAAATCTAACTTATTAAACAATGTGGATAGAAGTGATAGTTTAAAAATAATTCCATTAGAAAGCAGAAAAAATCCATTAATCCTAGCAGAGGATTTACAAATAAAGTATGATAATAAATCTATATTTAATCCAACCTCGTTTGAAGTAAATAACGGAGACAGGGTTGCAATAGTTGGTAAAAATGGAGTTGGAAAATCAAGCATATTAAAATTAATTTTAAAAACGTGCAATATGGGAAAAGGGCAAGTTTTACAACAGCTAATGCTTGACAACAATAAAGAAACTTTACAACCACATTTAACTACTAATAGTCAAATTCTAACTCAAATAGAATACAGTGGAACTTTAACTGTGACAAATGATTTAAAAATATCATATGTATCACAAAGCACAGAACATCTAAAGGGAAATCTAAAAGAGTTTGCAAAATTAAGTGGAGTAGAAGAAAGTATCTTCAAGGCAATGTTAGTAAAAATGGGTGTATCCAATTCGAAATTTGATAAAGACATAAAGCAAATGAGCGAAGGGCAGAAAAAGAAAATTTTAATAGCCAAAAGTATATCAGAACAGGCAAATCTTTATATATGGGACGAGCCTTTAAATTATATTGATATTTTAACAAGAATACAAATTGAAGAAGCAATCTTAAAGTATAAACCTACCATTATTTTTGTAGAGCATGACGAAACATTTATAAAGAAGATTGCTACAAAGGTAATAAAACTAGAAAAAGTGTAACTTGAAAAATGAATTAAGCAGAAGTAGAAATGAAAGGAATTTATATGAAGAAAGTAAGTGAAACAACAAAAACAAAAAGAAAAATATTTGGATATACAATATGGAGAATTTTAGCTTATTTTATAATTTATAGTGTATTAGGCTATATTATAGAAACACTTTTTGGAATTGTAACAAAAGGTACTTGGGAAAGCAGGCAGAGCTTTTTATATGGACCATTTTGTGGTATTTATGGATTGGGCGCTGTTATTATGCTCCTATCCCTACAGCATTTTAATCAGAATAATAATCGACTATTTTGGGGAGGATTTATTGTAGGGTCAATTATAGAATATGCAGTAAGTTGGATAGGAGAAGTAATTTTAAATGTAAAATGGTGGGATTATTCTAATATGCCACTTAACCTAAACGGAAGAATTTGCGTCTTCTTCTCCATATTTTGGGGGCTTTTAGGTATATATTTAATGACATATATAAATCCAAAAGTAGATAGATTAATTAATTGGATAAAAACAAAGATATCAACAAAAAAGTTAAAAATAATAACAATAATAGTTACAATATTTATTTTAATAGATTTTATAATTACAATGTATGCTCTAGAATTTTTTATGATAAGAAAAGTGCATGAAAATAATCTTCCAGTAACAAACAAAGAGCAAGCAGATGCTGTTTACGAAAAAATATATAGTAATGAAAAACTTGCAAAATTTATTAATACTTTTTGGGATGATAGAAAAATGATTAGGACATTTCCTAATCTAAAGATACGAGATAAAGATGGCAATATTATATATTTTGCGGATTATGTTGGTGATATACAACCTTATTATTACAAATTTAATTTTCATTTAAAGCAAAATAAAGATGAGATATTTAATAATGTAGAATAAAGCATAGGTATATAAAAGAGAATATATTTTTCTAAAAATGGTAAATACTAACAATGAGTTATAGAATAGAAGGAAGGAAAAATATTATGATTTATACAGCATATTATAATTCTCCAGTTCGGAAAAATATTGCTTGCAAGTAAAGATAATAAATTAATAGGCGCATGGATAGAAGGGCAAAAATATTTTTTGGGAAACTTGAAAGAAAAAAACCAAGAAAAAGATGATGATATTACTTTAGCAAAAGCAAAAAAATGGTTAGATAGCTATTTTAAAGGAGAAAAGCCACGAATTACTGATTTGAATTTAGCTCCAAGTGGTAGTGACTTTGCGAAAGTCGTTTGGAAATTATTATGCGAAATTCCTTATGGAGAAGTAACTACATATGGCGAAATAGCCAGAAAAGTAGCAAAAATAATGAATAGAAGTACAATGTCAGCACAAGCAATTGGAGGAGCAGTAGGTCATAATCCAATTTCTATTATTATTCCTTGCCACAGAGTAGTAGGGGCTAATGGAAGTTTAACAGGTTATGCTGGTGGGATAGATAAAAAGATATTTTTACTAAAACACGAAGGAGTAAAGTGTTTAAATATGAAGGAGAAAAAAGCAATGAAATAAACTCATTGCTTTTTTCCTTGCTCAAATAACCTTGCTATTATAGTATTGGTAGGCATTGTACTTGGTCGTTTAGCATATAGAACATTTTTAAATATGCTAGTTGGAGGAACAT
>CALXND010000072.1 GCA_944389655.1 uncultured Clostridia bacterium
AAGGAGAAACAAATAATGGACGGAGTCATTTTAATAAATAAAGAAAAAGGCTGTACATCACATGATGTAGTAAATAAGGTAAAGCATATAACAAATGAAAAAGTAGGACATACTGGAACACTAGATCCAAACGCAACAGGACTTTTACCATTATTAATTGGAAAAGGTACAAAACTTTCATATTACCTTATAAACCATGATAAAGAATACAAAGTCACACTAAAATTAGGAATGAAAACAGACACAGCTGATGAAGAAGGTATAGTAATAGAAAAACAAGAAGTAGATAGTAAAATTTTGAGAGAGGAAAATATAGAAAATATTTTAAATTCGTTTTTAGGTAAGCAAATGCAAACTCCTCCAAAATATTCCGCAATAAAAATAAATGGGAAAAAGCTATATGAATATGCAAGAAAAAATATTGAAGTAGAGATAAAACCAAGACAAATAGAAATATATAATATACACTTAAATAAAGTCGATACAAAAGAAGAGCAAATACAATTTACAGTACAATGCTCAAAAGGAACATATATACGTAGTTTGTGTGAAGACATTGCAAAAAGCTTAGGTACAATAGGTTATATGAAAGAACTAAATAGAACAAAAGTAGGAATATTTAATATAGAAGATAGTATAACTATAAAGGAATTAGAAAAAAATGAAGATAACCTAACCAAATATCTAATAACTATAGAGGACTTATTCTATAGAATTTATAATGAAGAAAACAAAATTACATTAAATAAAAAACAATTAGAGTTATATTTAAATGGAGTAAAACTTTCTAGTAAAAATAAAGACGGAATGTATGGAATATATGATGAAAATTATATATTTATCGGAATAGGAAGTGTACAAAAAGGATTATTAAAACGTGAAGTTTGTATATAAATTATATGGACAAACAGTAAAGTTTCAGAATTAATAGTTACAATTCACAGCCAATAAAGTTTTTGTATAAAGTCAAAATTAATTATATTAAAAATATTGTTCAAATATGTCGGTCAAGATGATTTTTGAACTAATTCTAAAGAAATTTTTGCAGCACCCTCATAATGAGATTCCCTACAAAAATTTCTTAAGAATTAGTAACTTCAAATCACATTCCATTCCATATTTTCACAAATTTTGAATATAATTAATTCTGACTATTCTAAAAAGAATTGGCTGTTAATTGTAACTATTAATAAAAAATTACCAAAAAAATTTTTCAAAAATCACTTGAAAAATACAAATACATATGATAATATATAACTACATTAAGAAATAAGTAAAATATTCCCTACGTAGTGCGTGTAGACTGGAATTTTAGAACCAACAATAGATTAAAGGGAGTCCGCCTTTGGATGTGGCGTGTATGCTTGCATTTATGTAAGAAACCCATAAGCATTCAACAAGACACCCACCTGTGAAAGCAGGCTCTTAAAATTTCATTCATCTTGCGGCTAATGTGGGGTTTTTTGTATGTAAATGAAAGAATATATAAAAAATTATAATTAGTACAATGTATAAGGAGAAAAACTTGAATATAGGAGAATTAATAGAAAATGGTAAAATAACATTAAAAAAAAATAATGTGGAAGATGCAGAAATTAAAGCAAATATGCTTTTACAATATATTCTTAAAATGAATAAAATAGAATTATTAACAAATAAAGACTTAGAAGTAAGTAAAACAAATATAGAAAAATTTAATATATATATAACCGAAGTTTCTAAAGGCATGCCAGTACAATATTTAACTAATAAGCAAGAATTTATGAAACTTAATTTTTATGTAGATAAAAATGTGCTTATTCCACAACCAGATACGGAAATCTTAGTGGAAGAGGCACTAATAAAAGTACAAGAAATAGAAAATAAACAAAAAGAAACTCGTTCAAAAAGTGAAAGTATAAAAATACTGGATTTGTGCACTGGAACTGGAGCAATAGGGATTTCTCTTTACAAATATGGAAAAAATGTGGAAATCTATGCGTCAGATATAAGTAAAAAAGCCATTGAAATTGCAAGAAGGAATGCAATAGCCAATAATGCAAATATAGAATTTATTTTATCAGATATGTTTGAGCAAATATCAATGTGTGATTTTGATATAATTGTATCAAACCCGCCATATATAAAAACAGATGTAATAAAAAAATTGTCAAAAGAGGTGCAAAATGAACCACATATAGCATTAGATGGTGGTAATGATGGATTAAATTTTTATAAAATTATTTGCAGTGAAGCATATAAATATGTAAAAAATGGTGGATATATAATGGTAGAAATAGGATATGACCAAAAAGATGAAGTAATAGAACTATTTAATAAAATAAGACATTATAAAGAAATTCAAAGTATACAAGATTTAGCTGGAAATAACCGAGTAGTAAAAGCAAAAGTTATAAAATAGAAAACATACTTTTAGTAAAAAACAATTTAAAGAAGGTGAAATTATGTCTTTTTCAAGTGATGTAAAAGAAGAATTAAGTAAGATAAATAATTTGGCTAATAAGAAAATGGTAAAAGCAGAGTTGTATGGTTATTTAAAATCAAACAACACATGTAGAGAAGAAGAAAATATAAAATTTTCTACAGAAAGTGAGTATAACATAAATAGATATGGTAAGCTTTTGAGCAACATGAACATATTAGATTACAAAATAGAAATTGTTGGGAAAAAATATAATATAACAATATCTAAAAAAGAAAGCAGATATCTTGATGAAATTTATAATGATTATCAACTAGGAGAAAATGAAGAAAAATCCTTTATAAGAGGAGCCTTTTTAGGAAGCGGTTCAGTTAATAATCCAAAGAAAAAATACCATATAGAAATAGCAGTTAAAGAAAAAAATATAGCAAATTATATTGTAGAAATACTAAAAAGACATAACATCAAATTAAAAATATTAGAAGGAAAACAAAAATATACAATTTATTCAAAAGATGGTGAAGAAATTTCAAAATTACTTGCATTTATAGAAGCTAATAAATCAGTAATTACATTTGAAGAAATACGAGTATATAGAGATATGAGCAATAATGTAAACAGAATTGTAAATTGCGAAACAGCCAATTTAGGAAAAACTATTAATGCCTCAGTAAAACAAATAGAAGCAATAAAAAAATTAAAACAGCAAGGAAAATTTAGCTCATTGCCAGACAACTTAAAAGAAATTGCAAACTTAAGATTAAAATATCCAGAAAGCTCACTAGTAGAACTTGGCAAAATGCTAAAAGAGCCAATTGGTAAATCTGGAGTAAACTACAGACTAAATGCAATAATGAAAATGGTAGATTAATAATCTTTAATTTTATTTTTGGACAAAATTTTTTTGTATTGCCAGATGTAATATATTCAAAATGTGTTTCGCATATGTCGGTCAAGATGATTTTCATACTAATTCTAACGAAATTTTTGCAGCGCCCTCATAATGAGATTCCCTCCAAAAATTTCTTAAGAATTAGTAACTTCAAATCACATTCCATTCCATATTCTCACAAATTTTGAATATATTACATCTGGCTTAAAAAGAATATCTGCATTGATCCCAAAATAAAATTAAAGATTGGTTTATAGATGAATCCAGTATTAAAAATCTAAATTTATAAAAGGAACAAGTAAAATGAAAAAAATAGGACTATATGTACATATTCCAT
>CALXND010000073.1 GCA_944389655.1 uncultured Clostridia bacterium
GGATTTTATTTTATAAAGATGTATCAATCTACTAGTTATGCTGTTGCAATGCAGACAAAAGAAAAATTATTTGAAGGCATGTATATTAATTCTGAACAGCCAACTATTTCTCTTAGAACTGCAAAGTTTGGAAATGATTATTTATTAATAGTTGTGGGTTTTGACCATAAAACAGGTGCAAATATTGATTTATCAAATGCATATCGATATTTAGAGGAAATTGCGAAAAATTTGTATCCAACAGGCCAAATAAAATATCATTGGAATACAGAGGATTGTATAACCCTTGATAAAATTCCGTATATAGGTGAGTTTTCAAAGATGTGGAATAACGCATATGTTGCAACAGGTTTTAATAAGTGGGGGATTACAACATCAAATATTGCAGCGGATATTATAGTAGATAAAATTTTAGGAGAGAAAAATGAATTTGAAGAAATATTTAAAGCAACAAGATTAGAACCAATTAAGAATATAAAAGAAATGACTAACATGCTTAAAGAAAGCATAAATTCGTTAGTTGTAAAAAAGTTGGAATTACCACAGGAAGAAGCAAGCCAAATACAAGAAGGAGAAGGAAAAATTGTAGAAGTAAATGGTCAAAAAATAGGAATATATAAAGATAAAAATGGCGAAATATATAAAGTGAATCCTGTATGCAAGCATTTGGGATGTGAACTTGTATGGAATAATTTAGATAAAACCTGGGATTGCCCTTGCCATAGTTCTAGATATGATTATAAAGGTAATTTAATATATGGACCAAGTGTAAAAAGCTTGGATTAGTAAAAGGCTCATTTTGAGCCTTTTTACTATACAAACTACTATAAATATGTTTTTATTGTATAGAAAAATCGACTCTTTCCATGATATTTCAGTGCCTTTAACGATTTTTCCGTATACAACAAGGTTAATTTCCCTTGGGCTGTGCATATTTGCAAAGCAAAATGCTACAAAAGGCCGTCGAAATCTTTGATTTCGTTAACGTCCAATTTCCTTATAGATTTGTGGAAATAAAAAATAAATTGTGATATAATTTAAAAAATTTTGTACATTACTAACAAAAATGTAAGATATAGAAAGGAAGGATAAAAATGGACAGAACACAAGCAGTAGAATTATTGAAAAAATATAATAAAGAAGAATTTCATATAAGACATGCCTATACAGTAGAAGGAGTAATGAGATACTTTGCAAAAGAACTAGGGTATGATGAAGAGTTGTGGGGAATAGTTGGTCTCCTACATGATATAGATTTTGAAAAATACCCAGAAGAGCATTGTAAAAAAGCTCCAGAATTATTACAAGAAATAGAAGCACCAGAGGAAGTCATAAGAGCAATATGTAGTCATGGATATGGTATTTGCTTTGATGTTGAACCAAAACACGAGATGGAAAAAATATTATTTGCAACAGATGAATTAACTGGATTAATATGGGCAGCAGCCAAAATGAGACCATCCAAAAGTACAAAAGATATGGAAGTATCTAGTTTAAAGAAAAAGTTTAAGGATAAAAAATTTGCAGCAGGTTGTTCAAGAGAAATAATAAAACAAGGTGCGGAAAGATTAGGATGGACATTGGATGAATTGTTTGAGAAAACAATCCTAGCAATGAGAGATTGCGAAGATAGAGTAGAAGAAGAAATGAGCAAATAATGTAGCTTTGTTGAAGAGAGAAACGAGGGAAGAATATGAGTAGAAACAGAAGTAAAGCAAACATAAAAAGATTATTAATTCTAATTGCATTTATTATAGTATTAGGTATTTCTGGATATTTACCAAATACATTATCAAATAGCAATACTGTTTCAAGTATAAATGTAATACAAACTAGTATATCAGACATACCAGAATACCAAGGAAATCCTTATGTAATAATAAATAATAATATTCCAACTTTTAGTGAGAAAGACTATAATACAGAATCTTTTGAAACATATAGTGATTTAGACAATTTAGGTAGGTGTGGAGTAGCATATGCCAAAATTGGGAAGGAAACAATGCCAGCAGATGATGAGGAGAGACAGTCTATTTCGGAAATTACTCCAAGTGGATGGAAACAGGCAGAGTATAAAGGAATAATAGAAGGAGACTATTTATACAACCGCTGTCATTTAATAGGCTACCAACTAGCAGGAGAGAATGCCAATGAGAAAAATCTGATTACTGGAACGAGATATTTAAACATAGAAGGAATGTTGCCATTTGAGAATAGGGTTGCAGAATACATAGAAAAAAATAAAAATAATCATGTGCTTTATCGAGTGACTCCAATTTATGATAGAGAAAATTTAGTGGCAAGAGGAGTTCAAATGGAAGCGTATTCTATAGAAGATAACGGAAAAGGTTTGTGTTTTAACATCTTTGCATATAATGTACAACCTGGTATATCTATAAACTATGCTACTGGAGAAAGTAAAAAAATGAAATAATATTAGTTACAAGTTAAATCCCATGCCTATGTCGAGAACACATAGGCATGAAAAATTCTTTTTCAAATTAATAGTTTTATTTTACTATTTTGCCGAAAAGCTAATAAAATAAAACCATTATCAAGTAAAATATTTTAGTGAAAATAAAAAAAGTATTGCAAAATTATGTAAAATAATATATAATCACTCCAAGTTTAATTCATAATGCTATTGTTCAATAGTATAATTTCCATGATAAAAATTAAAATAAAGGAGTGATTTTTGATTGAGTTTAGATTTATTAAATAATATTGTTCAGCGGATTAAAAGATAGTAATTTTGTAGAAAATTTTATAAACGAACTTACAAATTGCTTGGAAGGAAGTAAAAATATGCCTATAATAGAAAAAATTATATCTAAAAACAATTTGACCGATGGAAATGCACGTACTATAAGATGGAATTTAGAGGATGTTCTTTTAAGATATGCAGAAGAAAATTTTAAAAACAATACAATGTACTTCGCGGAGGACAATAAAAAGACATATTGGGAGAATAATAAGGAAAAATACGATAATGATGTATGGACAGTTCTAAAAGTAGAAAATAATAAAATAGATGAAATAAATATAGATAAAAATAATATGCCTAAAGATGTACAAGTAAATGATGTATTTACTATAAAAAATGGCAACTATTTAGTTGACAAAAATGCATCTAAAGAATTAAAACAAGAAATTGAATCTATGGCACAAAAAATAATTAACAAACAAAATGAGGCATTAGAGAAAAATAGAAAAGAAGGACACTTATATTTGGTATGTGAAGAGGCAGGAAACAGTCGTTTTTTAAAAGACATAACAGAAAAATCTAATAAAGAATTTCAGGAAGTTAATATACCAAAAGATGTTTTAGAGAAAGCTACAGAAGGAAAGGTACTGAAATTTTCAAATGGAAAATATGAGTATTATTCAAATAATGATTAATAAACAAAAATATTGCAAATAGGTAAATTCTATGATATTCTTTTTATTTTAAAAATAGATAATATTTTAATGAAGCCTAAATACTATAATGCAATTATAGATGGAGTATCAGTTCTTGCATTTCCTAGTGTACCAGTAGATTA
>CALXND010000074.1 GCA_944389655.1 uncultured Clostridia bacterium
ACCATTATCCTGTAACTTACTATTATTCAGTAACATATGAAACTATAGAATATTATTTTCATTTGTGATATAATTGAAAAATAATTATAAATTTGAGACATAATCACAACATGTTTCTGCAACTAAATCCATTAAAAGATAATGAAAGGAAAACAAATGAATATTTTAAAACCACAAAAAAACCATTTAAATAATATAAGGGAAGAGCCTTTAAACAAAATCATAAAAGAATACAAAGAAGAAAAAATACAGCAAATACAATTTGAAAACGAAGAATTACCAGAAATAGAGCTGTATGATGTAGACTTTGAATATTGTAAATTTAGTAAAATGACTATTATAACAGGAAAAATAGAAAAAGCAACCTTCAAAGATGTAACTTTTCAAAATTGCAATTTTTCAAATACATCATTTATGAATACCACTTTTATAAGATGTGAATTTAACAATTGCAAATTAGAAGGATGCAATTTCGCAGAAAGCATACTAAGAAATGTAGGTTTTATTGAAACAAATGCTAGATACATAAATTTATCATTAGCCACACTTGAAAAAGTATTATTCGATAAAACAATATTAAGAAGCAGTTATTTCCAGGAGAATAGACTAAAAGAAGTTTATTTTAAAAAAGCAGATTTATCTAGAGCACAATTCTTTAAAACTAGCTTAAAGAATATAGATATATCGGATGCAATAATAGAAGGAATTGCAATAAATATAGAAGATATTAGAGGAGCAATAATCGATCAAACACAAGCATTAGATTTATTATACCTGCTTGGAGTAAAAGTAGTAAATTAGAAACGAATGCGCAATTGGGGACGGGGTTGTTTTGTGCAAATACTATTTCGATTTTTAGTAAATTTATATATTTTTTCTTTTTAGTCGGAGTGCTTAAGTTGGGGGCCGGAGACTAAAAAGAAAAAATATATAAATTTACAATAAAAAAACAATTATGCGCAAATGGGGTCTGCCCCCAATTGCGCAAAAAAAATTTTAAACCTATTGACAATTGAATAATTATTCAATTATAATATACTAAAATTGAATAATTACTCAACTAAAAACAACTTTATAAAATATTTATTTTCTAATTATAAATAACACATAAGGAGGTAGTAAAATGTCAAAAAATGAATTTATTTGTGATTGTAATATTATACATGAGGATGTAGTTAATAAAACATTAAAAAAAATGCCAAATCAAGATATTTTTAATAAATTGGCAGAATTTTTTAAAATAATTGGTGATACTACAAGAACGAAGATATTATTTGCCTTAGATGAAAACGAAATGTGTGTATGTGATATAGCAAATGTATTGGGAATGAGTAAGTCGTCCATATCACATCAATTGGGAACCCTGAGAAGAATGGGAATAGTTAAGTGTAGAAGAGATGGCAAGGAAGTGTATTATACGCTTGATGATGAACATGTAAGGCAAGTGTTTGAGGTAGGAATAGAACATATCGAGCATAGGACATAATTTATTTAGTGGATAGTTATTGGTTATACCAATTTTAGTTCCCTGCTGTAAAGAACAAATCTTAAAAATAGTAATTATTACTTTTAAATATTTAAGATAATGGAGGATATAAGTTTATGAAAAAGCAATTTGTTAAAATTGTAATTGCACTTGTGCTTTTTGTAATTGCAATGGTTATTAAATTTGAAAATGTGTGGATAAATAATGGCATCTTTATTGTAAGCTATATCATAGTAGGTATGGAGATTGTGCAAAAGGCTATTAAAAATATTTTTAAAGGCAATTTTTTTGATGAGAATTTCCTTATGTCTATAGCTACGTTAGGGGCATTTTGTATAGGCGAATTTCCAGAAGCAGTTGCAGTAATGCTGTTTTATCAAATAGGAGAATTGTTCCAGGATTATGCTGTTGATAAATCTAGAAAATCAATTGCAAGTCTTATGGATATTAGACCAGATTATGCAAATGTATTAAGAAATAAGAGTGAGGAAAAAGTTAGCCCAGACGAAGTAAAGATAGGAGAGACAATTATTATAAAACCAGGAGAAAAAGTTCCATTAGATGGATTAGTTACAGATGGCAAAACTGTATTAGATACAAAAGCATTAACAGGTGAACCAGTTCCACGAGAAGTTAAAAAAGGAGAGCCAATTCTTAGTGGATGCATTAATTTAAGTGGTGTCATAAAAGTAGAGGTTACAAAGGAATATGGAGAATCTACAGTTAGTAAAATATTAGATTTAGTGGAAAATGCTAGCAGTAAAAAAACAAAATCAGAGAATTTTATTACGAGATTTGCTAAGTACTACACTCCAATAGTAGTTATAATTGCAATAATCCTTGTTGTTGTACCACCATTAATGATAGAAGGCGCAAGTTTTAAAGATTGGGTTTATAGAGCATTATCATTCTTAGTTGTATCTTGCCCATGTGCTTTAGTAATTTCAATACCATTAAGCTTCTTTGGAGGTATTGGAGGAGCATCTAAAATAGGCGTACTTGTAAAAGGTAGCAATTATTTAGAGGCATTATCAGAAGCAGAAATAATGGTGTTTGACAAAACAGGAACATTAACAGAAGGAGTATTTGATGTACAGAAAGTTGAAGCTGTAGGAATTTCGCCAGACGAACTAATAAAAGTGGTAGCATATGCGGAACATTACTCAAATCATCCAATATCTCAATCAATTAGAAAGGCATATAAAGGCGAAATCAATGAAAATCAAATTACCAATTTTCAAGAATTGTCAGGATTGGGAATTTCTGTTAGAATCGGTATGAAAAATGTACTTGTCGGAAACGAAAAATTAATGATAGAACAAAAAATAGAGTATACAAAGTGTGATGCAATCGGAACTATATTATATGTTGCAATAGATAATAGATATGTTGGATATGTATTAATTTCAGATAAAATAAAAGAAGATGCAAAACAGACTATTTTAAGACTAAAGAAAAATAACATAAAACAAATTGTAATGCTTACAGGGGATAGAAAAAATATAGGAGAAGCAGTTTCTAAAGAGATTGGAATAGATAGAGTTTATACAGAATTGTTGCCTGCTGAAAAAGTAAAAAAGTTAGAAGATTTATTAAAAGAAAAATCGGAAAAAGGAAAACTTGTTTTTGTAGGAGACGGAATAAATGATGCACCTGTTTTAGCTTTGGCCGATATAGGAATAGCAATGGGAGGACTAGGAGCAGATAGTAGCATAGAAGCAGCAGATATTGTTATAATGACAGATGAGCCTTCAAAAATAATTAGTGTGATGAAACTATCTAAGAAAACTATGCGAATTGTAAGGGAAAATATTATATTTGCAATAGCTGTAAAAGTTTTGATTTTATTACTAACTGCATTTGGATTATCTACTATGTGGCAAGCAGTGTTTGCTGATGTGGGGGTTTCTATTATTGCAATTCTTAATTCATTAAGGGCATTGATAGTAAAAG
>CALXND010000075.1 GCA_944389655.1 uncultured Clostridia bacterium
GATTTTATAGAGGTTTTATTAAATGAATATAAAGAAATGTATGCAGAATATAAAAAGATATTTGGAAACACTTATTGTAGCAAATATAAAGACTACATTTGTTTAATGCCAAATGGTGAGCTTATGAAGCCTGGATATTTAAGTCATACATTTTCAAAATTATTAGAAGATAACCAATTAAAAAGAATCCGTTTACATGATTTAAGACACTCTTGTGCTACTTTATTGGTACAAAATAAAGTTCCAATTAAAGATATTCAAATATGGCTAGGACATTCTAATATTCAAACTACAATGATTTATACTCATATGGATGAAACTAATAAAGAAGTTTCTGCACAAGTATTAGTGGCTAAATTCCAATATATTTTAACTAATTATAACGAAAATGAAATTTATAAAATGGAAAATCAAACTTTGAATAATCTTTATGAAGATATTGAAAGTTTAAATCAAATTAAAAATGTTATTGTGACCGCTTAATCAACAACAACTGATATAAAAAGTGTTAGAAAATTTCATTAAATTTGTTAGAAAAAAATAAAGTTTTCTAATATTTCAATTTCTTGAAAAACTAGAAAACCTTATTTGGTGCGGATGAAGGGACTCGAACCCCCACGCCGTTGGCACTGGTTCCTAAGACCAGCGCGTCTACCAGTTCCGCCACATCCGCATTTCCTAATGACAAAATATATTTTAGCACACAAAAAAAATCTTGTCAATAAAATTCAAAAAATATTTTTGTAAAAATTGTAACTTTATAATCATTATGTTATAATTATAACCATAATTTAAGAAAGAAGGAAAAACCTATGAAATATATATTGGCATCACAATCACCAAGAAGAAAAGAACTATTAGATTTGATGGGCCTAAAATACGAAACAATAGTTAGTAATGTAGATGAAACATTTGAAGAAGGACTCACTATAGAAAACCAGTCTAAAAGATTAAGTTATATTAAGGCAAAAACAGTATTTGATAAAACAACAGGTGATAGAATTATTATAGGCTCAGATACCATGGTACTAAAAGACAACAAAGTATATGAAAAGCCAAAAGATAAAGATGATGCTATAAGAATGCTTATGGAGTTAAAAAATGGAAAGCATACCGTAATTACAAGTTTAACAGTACTTGCAGAAAAAAAAGGTAAATATATGGAGTATACAGATTATGATACAACGGATGTGTATATAAAAGATATGACAATAGAAGAAATAAATAAATGGATAGAAACAGGAAAGGCATATGATAAAGCAGGAGCATACGCTGTTCAAAGTGAATTTGGAGTTCACATTGAAAAGATAAATGGTAATTATTTTACAGTAGTAGGACTACCAATACATAAATTGTATGATATTCTAAAAGAAATTGAAAAAAGATAAAAAGGAGTCGTAATAGTTTTGAAGATACCAGTAGAGAAAAATAAAGAATATAAAGTAGAAATAATTGATAATGGCTTTGGTGGAGAAGGAATAGCAAGAATTAATGATTTTACAGTTTTTATTAAAGGAGCAATCAAAGGAGAAACATGTAGAATACTTATAGTAAAAGTTAATAAATCGTTGGCATTTGGAAAGTTATTAGAAGTTATAAAAGAATCGGATTATAGAGTGGAGCCTGACTGTACTACGTACAAAAGATGTGGAGGGTGTAGCTTAAGACATGTTAGGTATGACGAAACTTTAAAAATAAAGCAAGATGTTGTACAAAATTTGGTAGACAAGTTTTTAAGTAATAAAATAAGGGTAAATACAGTAATAGGTATGAAAAAACCTTACAATTACAGAAACAAATTGCAATATCCAGTTGGAAAAGATAAAAATGGAAATCCTGTAATGGGAGTTTTTGCAAATAGGACTCATGACATAATACCAGTAGAAAATTGTTTAATACAGAACGAAGAAGCAGAAAATGTGGCAAAAGAAATTTTTAAATTTATCAAAGAAAATAATTTATCAATCTATGATGAAAACAAAAGAAAAGGTGCAATAAGGCATATTATAATTAAGATAGGTGTTAACACTGGTGAAATAATGTGTGTTATAGTCTCAAATGATGAAAAATTTCAGGCAGAAGAAAAATTAGTTGATACAATAAAAACTAAATGTCCAAAAGTTAAAACAATTATAAAAAATATAAATAATAGAAATACAAATGTTATTTTAGGAAATAAAAACATTATCTTATATGGAGATGGATATATCTATGATAAATTAGGAGATTATACTTTTAAAATATCTGCCCAGTCATTTTATCAGACAAACCCAATTCAAACAGGAGTATTGTATAATAAAGCAATAGAATTTGCAAAATTAGATAAGGAAGATGTACTTTGTGATCTATATTGTGGGATTGGAACTATCGGGATATTTGCTTCAAAAAAAGTGAGGGAAGTTTATGGAATAGAAATTGTAGAAGAGGCAGTAGAGATGGCAAAAGAAAATGCTCAAACAAATAATGTGGACAATATAGAATTTATAGCAGGAGATGTAGAAAAAGCATTCAAGGAATTAGTTGAAGAGCGAAATATTAAGCCAATTGCAATTATTGTAGACCCTCCAAGGAGAGGATTAGATGTTACAACAATAAACAAAATACTAGAATTAGAAGTTAAAAAATTAGTATATGTAAGCTGTAATCCTGCAACTATGATGAGAGATTTGAAATTGCTAGAAGAAAAATATGAGATAAAAGAGTTACAGCCAGTGGATATGTTTCCGTATACAAGCCATGTGGAAGTCTGTGCGTTGCTAGAATTAAAGAATTGCAAGTAGTGCTTGAATTTACTAGCTTTCAAGATACAATAATGTTTCATAAAAGAGGTAGATTTGGACTAGAAAAAGTACAAAATTCTGAAATTAATGTTAAGGTTGTTTTAGATATGGAGTGTGGAAACATATAAAATGAATTTTTAAAATTGATATAATAGTTGCTGTGA
>CALXND010000076.1 GCA_944389655.1 uncultured Clostridia bacterium
TAATGATAATGTAAATGTTAAAGATAAAAAAATACACTTTGCAGACTACGTGACTATGACCAATGCTGAATACGAAAAACTAGTAAGCACTTATAGTAAAGAGTTTGCAGACCAATGTATTACAGTCTTAGATAATTATAAGGGAGCAAATGGCAGGAAATACAAAAGTGATTATAGAGCCATTTTAAGCTGGGTCATAGAAAAAGTAAAGCAAGAACAAGCTAAAGAACCAAAAAAGCAATATGAACAAAGACAATATAGTGATTTTGATAAATTTTATTCAAACATGTGAGGCGAATATGAGTTCAAATAAAAAAGCAAAAGAAGCTTTAATAGCAAAATACGGTAACGTATGTTTTATAGAAAAGTTACATCTACGTAAAGAGAAATGCAGAGTTTATAAAGGCAAGAAGCAAAAAGAAAAAATGCAACAGTTAACATACCATCACATTTTAGAAAAACGAAATGGTGGACAAGCTACACTTGAAAACGGTGCATTACTAACTGCAGAAAATCATGCTTGGTTTCACAAACAAAGTCAGCAAGCACAATCAAAAATGAACGAGATGTTTCAGGAATACAAGCGTCAAGCAGATTTAGGCATTGCAGTATTAATACCACAAATAGGTGTAGTGCAAAAACAGAAAATTGACGTAGACTTGCAAGATTGCATTGAAATAGAGACACAAGATTATAACAGGGCAGAATATAAGCAAATGATGCAAGATATAAAACAAAAATACGTTGATAGATAGGAGGGGAATAACAAATGAATAGTATAACACGAGAAACAAGGCAAATGAGTTTTACAGACATACAAGAAAAGCAAAAAGTAAGATATGAGCAAATACTAGATAGACTAGACAAGCCTAAGACAGCAAAAGAAATAGCAGTAGAGTTATACGAATTAGGTATAACAAGTACAGCAGATAGAAATTCAACAGCACCAAGACTTACAGAGCTAGAGAAAAGAGGCATAGTAAAAGTAATAGGCAAGAAGAAATGCGACTGGACTGGTAAGCAAGTAGCTGTATATAAAAAAATAAATTATTTAGAGGATATGATTGCAGATAATATGCAACATATACCACAGATATAGGAGGAAAATATGGGAGAAGTTTTAATTATATTAGGAATAATAATCGGAACAATTACTTTTGCAATAGGGATAATAAGTTTGATTTGTTTTGTTCTAGAGACTGATTCAATTTTATTAAAAGTTTTAGCAATGGTAATTACGCTTATTATAGCGATAATTTTGATACTTGTAGGTTTAAATCTAGGTGTAGAAATTAATTTTTAAGGAGGGAATATGAATAAATTCAAAATTGGAGATAGAGTAAAATCAATATTAAAAAATGAATATCATGGAGTTAGATATGGGGATATTGGAAAAGTTCAAGAAGACTCTTATGTTCCTTATGTAAGATGGGATAGAATAGGAGAAATTGTAGCTTTTAACGAAGAAAATTTAATAAAACTTTATACTTACGAAGATTTAAAGAAAGCACCAATTGGAACTAAGATTACTTTTCAAAATGGATATTTAATTAAATTTGATAAGGAAAGAGTTTATGGTGTAATAAATGGAATTTATTATAATGGAAACATAGATTACATTATATTGTTTTTGAAAGGCAAGGTTACAGATGAGCGATTTGGCAAAATAATAAAAATAGAAGAGCCTATATATCAGACAGTTTATGAGCATAAAGAAGAGATACTAGACGAAGCAGAAAAAAGATACTTAAAAGCTGTTATTAGACCTTTTAGAGCCAGAATGAAATATATTATGAAAGAAGACATTAATTATGCAACAAAAGAGTATATACGTATTGACTTAGGTAGAGAAATGATTAATTTACCAAAATTCGATTCAGGAAGTATGTATAAAGGAATGAAACTAGAAAAGAAATACACTTTAGAGGAGCTAGGATTATAAATGGACAAGTACAAAGAACTAAAAGAACCTTGCAAAAGTGCACTTAAATATGGATATTGCTTAGGTTGCCAAGCATTAGAAAGCAAATATTTTAAAGAACCTAAGCAATGCCCAAATTTGATAAACGAAGGAGAACAAATAAAATGGAACATATAAGAGTACCAAGTAAAATAAAAAGAAATAATAGAGTTTACATATATAAAGAGCAAGTGAATGATAGAGTATATCTATATGAAGAAGAGAAAACAAAGTTTAAAGAATGTTTCTTATTACAAGATTTAGTACCTTTAAAAGAACAAATCACACCTATTAAGAAACATGAAGGAGGTAACTATTGGAAGTCTTAAAATTTATTATACAAATAGCAATAATAATTTATGGAGGATTTATTGTTTTATGTTTAGGAATAGCTACATATCTTAATTTAGCAAAGAAGGAGGAAACAAAAGAAGATGGCAATAAACAGTAGAAATAAAGGTAAAAAGGGCGAAAGAGAATTAGCTAACATATTAAAAGATTATGGCTACGATTGTAGAAGAGGACAACAATATAATGGCTTAGATGGAGAAGACGTAGTTGGCTTAGATTACATACACATAGAAGTAAAAAGAGTACAAGCATTAAATCTGGAAGAGGCTATGGAGCAAGCTAAAAGAGATAGTAAAGATAATCAAATGCCTGCAGTTTTCCACAGAAAAAACAATAAAAAGTGGAAAGTTACAATGGAACTAGACGATTGGATTCAAATATATAATGAGTATTACTCAAGTAAGAAGTTAAGTGAAGTAATAAGAGAAAGGGATAATAGAAAATGAGCAAAGAAATAAATATGAATATAGAAGTAGGAGATTATGTTAGAAGTCGAAATGGAAGTATTGGTAAAGTTACAAAGA
>CALXND010000077.1 GCA_944389655.1 uncultured Clostridia bacterium
CATGGTGTAGATGTATATCCTCAAAGTGCAGCCGGAACACCTTGGACAGCAGCATATATAGCTTGTAAAGGAGATCCGATAGCAAATTTACAAGAGGACTTAGCAGCAGAACAAAAAGCGAGAGCAACTTATGAGAAGCTAATTGATTTATGCAGAGATGACCCAGATGTATTAGATCCACTTAAATTTTTACGAGAGAGAGAAGTAGTACACTTCCAAAGATTTGGAGAAGCACTTCGTGGAGTACAAGATAAACTTGCTGAGAAGAAATTTTATATGAATAATATGAAATATAATAAAGATTGTGGATGCAAATAAGACTAAATGAGCTATGGTATAACATTTTATACTATAGCTTTTTTATTGTATAGGAAATTTCTTCAAAAAATTTATGATATATATTTTTATTGGTAGCAGAGAAAATTATTGAAAATAATAATAGATTATGTTAAAATAATACTAATTTGCTAATTGCAAAGTAATACTATAAAACGTAATTTATAAAAGGAGGACACAACATGAGCAGAACAGTAAAAAAGGTAGAAATCTATACTTTACGGGATGGAGAAGATATTATAAAAGTTCTAACTCCACCATATGATTATGTGGAAGACAAATTTCGGTTTGGTCTTGCAAGTGCTAGGGTAGATAACTTGTGGGGGCTGATTGATGAAGATGGAAACGAAATATGTGTTCCGAAGTATAATTATTTTGGAACGCCAAATAAATGGGGATATGCAGTTTGCAGTAGTAATGGGCTATGTGGTATATATTCTTATAAAGAAAGAAAACAAATAATAAGACCTAAATATAAAACAATATGTAGTTATCAGGAAGAATACAATCACTTTATAGTAGAAGCAACTAATGGAAAAAAGGGAATTGTTAGACCAGATGGCTTTGAAGTCATTGTACCCATGAAATATGATTGCATAGAGAACAAACCAAATGGAATCTTTGGTTTTGAATATGGAATAGCATTTGTAGAAAACAGAGATAATTTTCTGCATCCATTAAGGGGATGTATTGACCTTGAAGGAAATGAAATAATAAAACTTCAAGAAGCAGGACCAGCATCAAAGTTTTGGAATGATTTTTATGAATTACGTAACAAACTAAGCAAAAGAGCCTAAAATAAGGCTCTTTCATAAATATAAGCATGAAAAAGGAGAGTATATGTATATAGATTTAAAAAATAGTATAGATAATTCAAAATTAAAAATAGCAGCTAATATGATAGAAAAAGGCAAAATAGTAATATTTCCAACAGAAACAGTTTATGGGATAGGGACAAATGGAATAAATGAAAAAGCAGTAGCGAGATTATATGAAATTAAAAGAAGACCATTAAATAAACCAATTAGTTTATTAGTAAATAGCATAGAAATGATTAATATGATAGCTAAAGATATTACTGATATAGAATATAAATTAATAAAAGAATTCTTACCAGGACCACTAACTATTATTTTAAAGAAAAAGAATATAGTTCCAGATTTAGTTACCGCAAATTCAGATACGGTTGGAGTTCGTATGCCCAAAAATGAAATCGCTCTTAAACTTATAGAATATTCTGGGGTTCCAATTGCTACTCCAAGTGCAAACATATCTGGGAAAACTAGTGGCATAGATATGAAGGATATTATGAAAGACTTTAATAAAAAAGTAGATTGTTTTATAGATAGTGGTCCGAGTGAAATTGGGGTTTCGTCTACTGTTGTGCAAGTTATTGATGGGAAAACACATATTTTAAGGCATGGGTCAATTACAGAAGAAGAAATAAAAAATTTTAGTAGAAATTTGAGTTAATTCTCCTTTTGAAATATGAAAATGAAATTGATACAGTTAATCCGTATTATTTAAACAAAAATTTAGCACTAAAGTATTATTTTTTCCCCAGTCTATTTCCATTTTACAAATACCTAAACTTATAATTGACCCCATAATATTCTCCTATAATTATTTATTAATATTCTTTTTATAACTTTAACATATTTATTTAAAAAAATCTAATAATTCACTTAGTAAACTCTAATCATATCTTAGTTTTATTTAGTATATTAAATCAAGCTCACTGAGTGAACTTTTTATTACAATTTAGTTCACAGGGTGAACTGACTTCATTCATTAGCACTTTTTAATTAGTTCACTCAGGTGAATTTCTGCATCAGATTTGCTTAAAAATTTTGTTCTTTTATTAACTTTAGAAGACTACATTAAATATCTTTTTAGCGAAGGTCTAAAACCTAATACTGTAAAGCATCATAGGTCTATTCTATCTTGTATATTTACTAGAGCAGTTGAACAAGAATTATTTGAGCACAATTTCATTAATAACTTAAAGCCTATTAAGGCAGACCATTATATTGGTAATTTTTATAAACATGAAGAACTATTACATTTATTTGAATTTGTAAAAAATACTACTATTCGCCTAGAAGTTATTATTGTAGCAGTTTATGGATTAAGACGTGAAGCAGTTTTAGGACTAAAATGGGATTGCATTGATTTTAATAGAAAAACAATTACAATAAAACATACAGTTCAAAGATTTAAAATTAATGGTAAAACACAGATTGTGTTTAAAAATAAAACAAAATCACAATCATCTTATCGAACTTTACCATTATTTGATTTTATAGAGGTTTTATTAAATGAATATAAAGAAATGTATGCAGAATATAAAAAGATATTTGGAAACACTTATTG
>CALXND010000078.1 GCA_944389655.1 uncultured Clostridia bacterium
ATTTGTATTTTGTGCTGCCAAAAGTGCATAAAATAAATCAGTGTAAGGAACACATAGAATTACTTCATTTTCAGTATCCTTTACAAGTGGTGTTAATTCATCTATAAATCTAATTGTCTCATCTGGAAGCATATTCATTTTCCAATTTCCTGCAATTACTTTTTTTCTCATTTACAACTCTCCTCATCTTCCAAAATTAATACTATTTATGTTTTTAGCTTAAGCAATATATGTTTTAAATTTCTGATTTCCATGTTTAAGATGTGGACCGACAAGTTTACAAACTGTTATGCAAAAGCAATTGAAAATTTACAGTTTGTACGATGTTGGGGGCCGAAAATAAAAATTCAAAACATATATTGCTTAAGCCTGTATAACTAATTTTATTTATCTGTTAAGCAAGCAATACCTGGAAGCACCTTTCCTTCTAGCAACTCTAGTGAAGCTCCTCCTCCTGTTGATATGTGCGAGAAATTAGATTCTAATCCTAATTTTTTTATAGCTGCAACAGAATCTCCTCCACCAACTATTGATACTGAATCTGTTTTTGCAATTGCTTCTGCTGTTTTTTCTGTTCCAACACTAAATTTTTCTACTTCGCATATTCCTAAAGGTCCATTCCATAATATAGTTTTTGCTTTTTGTAATTCATTTGCAAATTGTTCTGCTGTACGTGGGCCAATATCGCATCCTTGCCATCCTTTTTCTATTTTATCTGAGTCTACAACTTTATCCTCTGATTTTTCTAAGAATGCAAAAAATGCTTTTTGCTTTGCCTTTTTGTCTAAACTTTCGTCTGTTTCTTCTTGTACTGGCGCAATTACTGTATCTATTGGAAGCACAATTTTTACTCCTGCTTTGTTTGCTTTTTCCATAATTGTTTTTGCTTCTTCGATTTTATCCTCTTCGCATAGAGAGTCACCAATTTCATATCCTTTTGCTTTTAAGAATGTATATGACATTCCTCCACCTATTAATATTTCGTCCACTTTGTCTAATAGGTTTTCTATTACCCCTATTTTATCAGAAACTTTTGCTCCTCCGAGTACTGCTATAAATGGTTTTTCTGGATTTTCTAATGCTCCATTTAAAAATTTAACTTCTTTTTGCATCAAATATCCTTCTACCGCTTCTTTCACATGATGTGCAACACCTTCTGTTGAGCTATGTGCTCTATGTGCTGTTCCAAATGCATCATTTACATATATTCCATCTGTTAAACTTGCAAGTTCTAGCGATAATGTATCATCATTTTTTTCTTCTCGTGGGTCAAATCTTACATTTTCCAAAAGTGCTACTTGTCCGTTTTCTAAGCTGTTTGTAACACTTTTTGCACTTTCCCCTGTTATATCTGTAGCAAATTTAACATCTATTCCTAATAATCTTGTTAATTCTTCTGCAACTGGTTTTAGAGAGTATTCCTCTTTTACTTCTCCCTTTGGTCTTCCTAGATGTGAGCAAAGAATAACTTTAGCCCCATGACTAATTAAATATTGTATTGTTGGCATTGCTGCTGTTATTCTTGTGTTATCAGTTATTTTACCATCTTTTAATGGTACATTAAAATCGCATCTAACTAAAACTTTTTTTCCTTTAACGTCAATATCTTCAATTGTTTTTTTATTCATTAAACATCATCCTTTCTTTTTTGTGAACTAAGCCACAAATGTTGCTTTTTGTTCGTTCCGATTTAGATTTCCAACTGTAAGTAAGAAATTCTAAAGATCAATTTTAATTATATACTGTAAATTGTAATAAGAATATATTTTTTTATTTAATACACATGAATTGTTCTATGCTTTAAATTCTCCTGCTACACTTTGTATATCCTGTAATTCAAATCTATATTTTTGTTCTACATTTGGGTACTTTTCATGATCTACTTCTGATAAAAACATATCATATGGTCTTATATATAAATCTCCTTCTCCATATAAACGTCTATAAACAATATATATCTCTCTTGTTTCACTATGTGTAGCCACATCTTCTACTAAATAATAATCACCTTTAAAATGCTTATATACTCCATGTATTTTAACTTTTCTTTCCATCACTCTCTCCTCTAATTCTTTACATTAAAAATTACTGCCCAGTTTCAGTTTAATAAATCATAGTCTATCTCATTTTACAATTAATAATAAAAAAAACTATAATAAGCGAATTTTCTTGATATGGTCTAATGTGTCACATATGTTTTTATTCCAATGCCCCAAAAGTTACAGTAAGATGAGACAGGCTTTATATAGCCAAACTTTAAATACTGTAAAAGTTACAATTCACATTTACTATATTCTATAAGAAGCTATAATAAATCACTGTGCAAATGCAGTTCCAAGCATTAAACATATTTTTTATTCAAATACTTGGAGAATACAAAATATGTTTAACGACAAGATGGAACGGACTTTAAATAACTAACTTTACAAATGTGAACTGTAACTTTTATTGCCATTATTTATTTGCAATATACATAGCTAAATCAACAAGTCTCTCCGAATACCCCCATCCATTATCATACCATGCACCTCA
>CALXND010000079.1 GCA_944389655.1 uncultured Clostridia bacterium
GTTTTTGCAATATCTATTCTATCTATTTTTCCTGTTATTTCTACCTTTTTACCGTTTTCAAGTTCCATTTCTATGGCTGGATATTCTTTACCGTTTTTAAACTCAAGCTCGTGCCCCATTACTTCAAAGTCGCTATATTTTAAGCTATCTACTATATATTGCATAGATTTTTTTATTACTTTTCTTAATCTATTTGCTAATACTCTATATTTTGGAATACTTGTGAATATATAGTTTCTTTTTAGGCTTAGTTTTTCTTCTATTATTTCGTCTACTATTTCGCCTAGTTCTTCCTCCGATATTTCTTTTACTTTTATATTTCTTTCTTGCACCATATCAAAGAAAGTATCTATTACATCATGCATAAATGTTCCTGTGTCTAATGCCTGTATTTTAAATTCTTCTCTTTCTGATAAGTTTAGTCCATACTTTAAATAGTACGAAAATGGACATGACTCATACTGTTCTAGTCTTGATACACTTGTTTTTAGTGTATCTCCATATAGCTTTTGTACTATGCTACTATCTATCTTGTCTGGCTTTATACTGTACTCTATCGCTCTTAGACTGTTTTCTAGTTTTGGTTTCCACTCTGGACTTACATTATAGTAATTATACAATTCAAACCAAATTTTATCTATTTCCTTTCCGTCTCTAAAATCTCTTAACTTTTCAAGTAGTTCCTCAAAGGTATTTTCTTCTGAAACTATTTCATACTGTTTCTCTACTACATCGCTCTTTTGCTCTAGGTTTGTAAATATTTTCTTTATCCTATTTACTAAAATTGATGCCCTAAGTGATTTTCCTTCTAAGTCTGCCGATGCATATGATAAGTAAAGCTTTTCTTCTGCTGCGGTAAAGGCTTTATATATGTTAAAGTTATCGTCATATAATTGTTCCATTGTGCCTTTTGCAAGTTCTGTGCCATTCTCTTTTAAAGATTCTCTATCTTTATCATTGAAAAAGCCTTCATTTTTATTGACGTTTGGAAACATTCCATCATTTAGCCCTATTATAAATACAGCTTTTACTTTGTGGCTTCTTGATCTATCCACATCTCCAACAGTGACTTGGTCCTGGGTTCCAGGAATTTTTCCGAGTCCAGTACTGCTTAAACCTATTTTTAGCAAATCAGCATATTTTTCAAAACTTACTTTTTTATCTCCTAAAAGTAAAACAATTTCGTCTAAGATGTCCATTATTAATTTAAAACTAGTTTCATATTCCTTGGCTTTTTCTATTTCTCCCATTTCTTCTAATTCTTGCATTTTTATTTTTAGATTTTCATCTACTTTATTTTGTATAAGAAATTGGTATAACTGCGTGCTGATATTTTTTACGTCTTTAGATACTGCTAGTTTTTTCTTTAATTCTAACAATGGTGTAACTATTTTTTCTCTTATATGTAGTATTTTTTCCTTTTCTTCTTCTGTTTCATTATAGAAATTCCATTCTCCTGTATACCACTTGTTTGCTTTTATGCCCCAACGTAAGGCATAATTTTCTATTACGTACACATCGTCATCGCTTATGTCTGTTACAAGTGATGTTTTTATATATTCAAAGAGACTAGCAGATGTCCAGTTTTTCGCAAATATGTTTATAAGTGCTAACAAATATTTTACTAGTATATTTTGACTTAGGTCCTTTTTTTCGTCTATAAATACAGGAATTCTATATTTTGCAAATATTGCTTTGCATAGGCTTGCATATCCTTCTAAATCTTTTGTAATAACCGATATATCTTTGTATCTGTAGTTTTCATCTCGTACTAGTTTTACAATATTTTGAGCAATATGCTCTATTTCCGAATACTGGTTTTTCGCTAGAAAAAGCTCTATACTGTTTTGACTTGCATTATATTTTTTATATGGAAATGCATAAATATTTTGCTCCAGATGTTTTAGTTCAGGTGTTTTAAATCTATATGGAGTATTTAGGCAAATGGGTTCGTCTATTCTTATACTTTCTTGCTTTGCAATATTATATATTTTATCCAGTGTTAGTTTGTTTGTATAAAATACGTCTGTATCTGGATTATTGCTTAACGCTGTATCATCTGTACAAACTGTAATTGTAATCTCATGTGCTTTTTGCATTAGCTTTCTTATTATTTCATATTCTTGATGGGTGAACCCAACAAATTCATCTATATAAATATCTGCATCTTGGAATTCATTTACCAAATCTAATTTTTCTGCAAGTAATGTTAAATTGTCATTTTCGTCTATGTATTCGTTTTGTATTCTTTCCGCATATTTTTCGTAAACAATTAGCATATCCTTTAGCTTTTCTTTTAAATATCTATCTTCTGTAGATTCTATTACATTTTTTAGATTTTCTGGAGTTATTCCATGCTTTTTAAACTCTGTAATTTGTGTTCCGATTAATTCTACATTTTCTTTTGATTTTCCAATAAATTTTAATTTTGACTTTTCCTCTGCAAGCACATCATAAAGTAGCATAGACTTTCCTGTTTGAGACAAATTTGCCTTAGCAGTCCCTACTTCTTTTATTACTCTATATGCCATACGATTAAATGTTAACACCTCTGCTGAAATTACTGCCTTTGTGTTAATAGAGTCTAGTAATTTTTTTTCTGCTGTAAATGAGAATTGCTCTGGTGTTATTATATAGATTTTTCTATTTGTTTTGCTTTCCATTTTTTGTGCTATTTCATTAAATATATATGTACTTTTTCCTGTTCCTGATTTACCATATACGATTTTTAGGCTCATTTTTTGTTCCT
>CALXND010000080.1 GCA_944389655.1 uncultured Clostridia bacterium
TATAATCAGCCACTATCAAATATACATTACTTTAATCTGCATAAAATATTCTCCATTTATCCACTCCTTCATGTGACACTTCATGGTCTTTTACCTCTATACCGTAATATGACTGTGGTGATTTTGCTATATCCGCTGAACTTACCAGTTAATGTACGATTTGGTATGTTCCATCTGACTGCTTTTCGAGCTGGACACTAGATTTTAGACAAACTAGGGGACGAAAGCCTGGAGCGTCGAGGCCATAGTAGCCGTGGTACAACGCTGCCGAGATAGTACACATACATCGAAAGGCTGCCGGTGCGGGCCGAAGGAGAAGCGAGCCACATCCCCTTAGCTTTACTTGTATCTGACTTTATGTAAATACTATTAAAGTCATCTTGCACTAAGCCAGATTGATTAAAACTCCATGAACCTCCATTCCATCTTACATTGTAACCGTATGAACTCAAGTTTCCGCATTCTAAGTATTTACTTGGGTGTGTATCTTTATATGATGCGCAGAACATCTCTAGAGTTGGTCCTCCCATTGCATATTCTGCATCCTCTCCTGCGTAATATCCACTCCATACGTTTGTATCCATCATGTATGCTACTGCTCGTATATTAGTATACGTACTTGTTCCGTATGAGGTTAGGAACTGACTTAACCATTTGCTTCCTTTACTATTACTACTTATCCAACTCGCTCCGCTGTAATCTTTATATACATTATCAAAACTTAGTCTATATGTGCTATTTTCATATATCTTACTTCCGTTTTGTCCATTTGGTGTGTTTGCTGCTGTTATATAGTCATCTGCTATTAGATATATGTTTGTTCCATCTGCATAGAATATTCTCCATTTGTCTACTCCTGCATGTGGTACTGTATAGTTCGTTACTTCTGTTCCGTAGTACTCTGTTGCTACTTTTAATATTTCTCCTGCATCTGTTCCTGGTTTCTTTATCGTACTTATACTTTTTGTTGCACTTCCTACATTGCCTGCTTTATCATATGCTTCTACTTTTATACTATAGCTTGTCTCCGGTGTTAATCCTGTAAATGTATATGTTTTCTCTGTTGTTGTTTGCTTTAAACTATTATTCAAGTAATATTTGTATGTGTTACTTGTTGCTAACCCTGATTCATTATCTATTGCTGTCACATTTACTTTTATACTTTCATGGGTTATATCTCCTTCTGCCGATTCAGCTATTGTTACTGTTGGTACTGCCCCATCTGTTATTGTTATACTTGCATATTCTCCATCATTTACTCCATCTGTTAGTCTTGCATATACTGTTTCGCCATGGTTTATTCCACTTACTGTTCCTCCATTTAAGATTGTCGTCCAATTTGCTTCTATTGGTTCTGCTGTTCCTTTTTGGTACTCTATTGTATAGCTTTGGTTACTGCTTATTGTTATTCTTGCTGTTCCTCCACTCAATGTTGGGCTTCCAAATGTTATTGCTCCACTTGTTGTACTGCTACTTCCTCCTGGTAATGTTTCTGTACTCTGGTTAGTTATTTCGCCTGTCCCTTTATTTCCTGCCAAATCTCCCTGTACTTCTACTTTTATATCATATGCTGTTCCTTGTTTTAACTCACTAAATGTATAACTTGAATTAGCATTACTTACTTTCTCTTCTCCATAGCTTTCTGTACTATGTTCTTTTATATAATACGTATATGTTAATGTACTTGCCATTCCACTTTCGTTATCCGTTACTTTTACATTAGCTGTTAATTTGCTTGTGTCCTTTCCTGTTACTGTTATTACTACATTTGGTGCTACTGTATCTTTTATCTGTGTGCTTGTCTCATCTCCATATTGTGCACCATTTGTTAAGCGTACATGGATTGTATCATTGTGATGTAATCCTCCTACTGTTCCATTTGTTCCTGTATTGTCTCCTCCTAAATCTTCTAAATTTGCCCAGTTTCCATCATTTATCTTATATTGTATTGTATATCCACTTGCTGTTGTGCTTAATGTTACACTTGCTGATCCACTTGCCCATGTTGGTGCTCCAAAATATTGCTACTGTTGTACTTAAGTTTATTTCTGCTTTTGTTGGATTTATTGTATCTTTTATTGTTGTTTTTACTATATCTCCATAGTTTGTACCATCTGTTAAACGTACATTTACTGTATCTGCATGATTTAATCCTGTTATGCTTCTTCTCCTTTCTCCCTCATCTTCTACTAAGCTTACTTCTTTCCAACCATCTGCTCCAGTTCCATTTACTTGATATTGCATTTTATATGCTGTATTTGTACTTACCTCTATACTTGCTTTTTCATTACTCCAGTTTACTTTTCCAAATACTATTGCTCCACTTGTACTTCTTTCTTCTCCTCCCGGTAATGTACTTGTGCTTTGGTTGCCTAATACTGCTTCTCCTTTATTTCCTGCTTTGTCTCCATCTACTACTACTTTTATATCGTATCCTGTTCCCTGATTCAATCCTTTAAATGTGTAAGTTCCTGTTGTATTGTTGCCATCTTCTTTATAATTACTATCTGCTTCTCCTGTCTTTTTAATATAATATGTGTATGTTATCTCATCTGCCATACCACTTTCGTTGTCTTCTGCTTTTACTTCTACTGTTATCTTACTTGTATCTTTATTTTTCGATGTTATATTTACTTGTGGTTCTATTTCATCCTTTATTTCAAATGTTTGTTCTTCTCCTGTCTCTCCATTGTTATTTGGTCTTACTGTTATTTTATCTCCATTCTTTAATCCTTCTATTGATCCTGTATATTCTTTCCATTCGCCATCATTTATTTTATACTCTATATTTATTTTTGGGTTATCTGTTTTTATTTCTATACTCACATTTCCATCGTCGTCCCAATTTGGTTCTATAATGTCTATATCTCCTGCATTTACTTTATTAACTGTTACTTTTTCCGATATGGTTTCTATTCTATTTCCAGCTTTATCTATTGTTAGCACATGTAAGTAATATGTTCCTTCACTACCTACCTTTATACTTATTTCTTCTTTAAAGGATGTTTTAGATGTTATTGGTAATAGATTAAAAAAATATAGAATTGAAAAAAAGTATACTCAAGAGTTTGTTGCTGAAAAAATAAATATTTCTACTGATTTATTAAGGAATATTGAAAATGGTCGAAACATAGGAAGTGTTCCTACATTATTAAATTTGTGTAATTTTTTAGAAATTACTCCAGATATAATTTTTCAGCCACTATTAACAACAAAAATATCTACTTTAGATACAACTTTAACAAATTATATTAACTCTATTTCTGCTCAGGATAAAGAAACTATAAAGCAGATTATTATTCATGTAGACAAAAAATATAATGACCATTAATTTATGGTCATTATGTTTTAAAATATTCATTTATTCCATTGTAAATTCCCCATGCAAGCTTTTCTTGGTATTCCTCCGTTTGAAGTAATTTTTCCTCATCTGGATTAGATAAAAATCCACATTCTACTATTGTTATTGGTATTTCTACATTCTTCATTAAATACACTGTACTTAAAGCCACTGGAGTTCTTTTATTTTCTTTTTGAATTGCATCATTTAAATTATTTTGTATAGTTGTTGCTAATTTTTTACTATCATCATTACCTGGTTTATAAAATGTTTGCCACCCACTATATTTAGATTGTTCTATTTTATTTAAATGAATAGATACAAATATATCACTACTAGATTCATTTCCTATTTTTACTCTATTTTTCATATCAGATATTTTCTTTTCTCTTATTGTATTGCTTTCTACATCATATATTTCATTTTCGTCCGATCTTGTCAAAATAACTATACAGCCACTTTGTTCTAGCAAGTTTTGCAGTTTTAGTGCTATTTGTAAATTTATTTCTGCCTCTGTAACTCCATTATTGCTCGATGCTCCTTCATCAGGCGTGCCATGTCCAGCATCAACTATAACTGTTCTACCCGAAACTGGTAACGATACTGTTTGAATTGTCTGATTTATATTATTTGAATCATTTGGAATTTTAAATGAAAATGCGTACAGTGAAATAAATACCAAACATAACATCACTGCAATTCTTTTTTTACTTAAAATAAGCATATACATACCTCTCTTGGTATATGTATATGCTCATTTAATAATATTAGAACTTTTATACTATTTCATATTTTTATCTTAGGATTAAATACCGTTTTTGCCATATCAAGTTGTACTTCATACATGATATATCCTACATCTTTTCTATTTCTTCTATTTTCATTCCTGCTTTTTTCATCTTTTGTATTATTTCTTTCTTACCTTCTACTCGCCCTTCTTCTCTTCATGACTGTCCCTACAATTTAATTTCTTCTATCTATAGAATATGCACTTCCCATTGTTGTTTTTGCTAGATGTTTCACTTGTGCTCCTACTTCTCCTATTTCTAATACGTTGTGGAATCTTCCTTTATGAGAAACCACCACTCCTATAGAAATAGATGTAAGTGCACATTCTTCTACAACCCCTTTTCTATTTGGTACTTCTAAATATCCTTTTTCTATATCAGCTTCATTAAAATATTTTAAAACTCCTTTATCAAATTCTGCTATTATATTTTGGCATATTGCTTCGTAATTATCTTTTATTGATACTATTGCGACAAAATCATCTCCACCAATATGTCCCACAAATGTGTTTCCACTTACAGCATATTTATCTATATTATCTACTATTGTTCTTGCAGTAAATTTTATTATTTCATCTCCATTTAAAAATCCATATACGTCGTTATATGCCTTAAAGTTATCTAAATCTAGATATAGCATTACAAATTCTTCTTTGTTTAGCAATCGTTTTTTCATTTCTGCTTGGATTTGAACATTCCCTGGAAGACCAGTAAGAGGACTTACACGCCTATTTGTATCTAATAGCCTTATTACATTTTTTATTGTATAATACAAGTACTCTCTATCTATTGGTGCTTTTATGTAATGCTCCACACACTCTTTTAATACTTCTACTCTATGTTCTTTTGCCCTATTGGATGATACTACAATAATTGGTGTTATGCTGTTATCTTCATTTAGCCTAATTTTCTTGCATACCTCTATTATATTCTCATCTATTGTATCTTCATTTATTATAATAAGTGATGGAATATTTTTTAAAGCATAATCTATATTTTCTGTATTTACTTTTTTTAATTTGATTTTATACTCATCTTCTACTTTAAACAAACTTTGTATTGTTTTTTTAAGTTCGTCACTATCATCTACTAAATATATCTCTTGTGCCATTTTGTATTTCATCCTTGATTTATATTTAGGTTTTGAGGATTAAACCTATAAACCTTTAATTTAACGTTTTTTTGTTCTATATTCGCTAATTTTGTTTTTTATGTCTTCTAGTGAAATTTTTTGCATCATAAATTTAGTGATATTATCTGATTTCATCTCTGGGAAAGATTTCTTTAGTCTAATAATTCTTTTATATATTTTGAATTTTAACAAGTTTTGTTTTTCTTTTAATTCCTCTACTATATTTTGAATACTTTCTTTATATTTTTTTTCTAGATGGGTAGACTCCTTTAATTCTGCTAATTTTTCTTTTATAGCTTCTCCAATTTCAAATATTTGCTTAATTTTCTTATCTATTACAATTAACTTGGTAATTGTAATAATTGTATCTAGAGATATTATTATACATAATAAAATACTTATATATAGTAGTATCTGTTCTGATATTAAATTTGTTAATCTCTCCACAATCGGTTGAATAGCGTATATAAGTATTACGCCTAATAATCCCCAATAAAAAGAGTTTTTTAAACATATTCTTCCCTTTATGTTAAACTTTAATTCAGAATAATCCCAATATTTTGTTTTAAAACATTTTTCTAAAATTACTGCTACTATATATTCCCAAACTGAAAATAATACAAAGCTTAACAAAAAGATTATTATTATATTATCAGATAATTTACTTAGTACAATCATCATAACTGCCCCAATACCATACATTGGACAGAATGATCCATATAAGAATCCACTATTGGTTGGCTTTTTGAATATTATAGTTTTATAAACTGATTCTAAACACCAGCCAAGAAATGAATATATTATAAAATAAAATATTATTTTATTTTGCATAATTAAATTCTGTTGCTCCTTCTGCTGATAATCCATTCACATTTGTAATTTTTATACTTAATGTATTCTTTCCATCAACTATACTTAGTGTAAATTTAGCCTCTGTTTTATTAATGTTATTCATATTGTACAATTTTCCATTTAGATTGACTTCGATTGATTGTATTCCGTCTGCATCTGCTGCACCAATTACGATCTTGTGGTTTTCTCTATCCAGAGATAACTCTGTAATTTGTGGTTCTTCTGTAGAGACTATTATCTTTTTTTCTTCTGTTTCTGTATTTCCTGAAGAATCCACTGCAGTTACATAAATAGTATGTTCTCCTCTTCCTATCTCTGTAATTGCATATTGTATCTTTTTATCACCATCATTGTTTTTATCTATTTTTATTTCGTCTCCATCGTCTATTCTATATGTTAAATATTCTATCTCTGTTTCATCTTCAGCAGTAACTCTAATACTTGTTGACTGTTTTTCTATACTTATTTTTGGCTTAGCGATGTCTATTCCTGTTAATACAACATCCTTGGAGTACATTATAGCTCTTCCTGTTTCATCCTCTAGCGTAATATATAGAACACTATCTTCAGAAGGTAAAATAATTTGCTCTTGAAAATTTTTGGCTCCTTCAGGTATAGCTTTTTCATCTGAATTTGCCCAATTATATCTAAACTTTTCTATTATATTTAAACTTTTTACGTCTATAATTAGAGTATCATTTATCCTTTTTATATTTATTTCTGGTAAATTATCCATGTTGCTTGATTTTGTATCTCTATATAAAGCATATGAACTATGTCCAATGATAAATACTGCAAATGTGATAATAGCAATAGCAAAGAACTTGACTATATTGCCTATGTCTATAGTACCAGAAAAACCGATATGTTTCTTTTTTTTGGTTTTATTTTCAGTCATCAGAATTTGATTCATTATTTTAATTTCATTCCTTCCTGACACAATTGTCCAATTGAACAACTGCCTTTACTAAATTCTTTATAAATAATCTGCATTCTCGCTTTTCAAATTATATCATAAGCATTTTTTAAAGTAAACATTTATATGTGATTTTTTTGCGCAAATGGGGTCAGACCCTAATTGCGCAAAAATCCATAAAACAGTTAATATGCCTAACGTTCAAAAAATGCGCAATTAGGGTCTGACCCCATTTGCGCATTTTTTTAATTATAATACAAACTTCTTAATTAATATTACTCCTCCTGCAAGTAATACTAAAACTATTGTTATTACTCCTATATAATGTCCTCCTACACCTGTTACTATTGATAGTGCTACTTCTGCTTTGTCTATGTCGTCTTCTCCTTCTTCAAAGTTGTCTGGTGTTGAGTCTATATCGTCTACTGGGTTATGGTCTTCGTCGCTGTCTTCTGATATTTCGGCCCAGTTTGTTTTTGTTCCTAAGTTTGTTTGACTATTTTTCCATCTAAATGTTATTTCTATTATTGCACTTTCTCCTGGTCTTAGTAATGTATCGCTTAGCTGTGTTGTTGTTACTGTTTTTCCGTCTTCTGATAGTACCCAACCATCATTATCTTCTTCTACAAATTCTACCCCATCTGGAATGTAGTCTGTTATTTCTTCTGCATATCCTGCCATGTTTCCTTCGTTTGTTATTCTTATTTGATATGTGAATTTTATTATTGCTGTTTCTATTTTATGGTTTCCTAGCTCTATTTTTACTACTTCCTCTGGGTCGTCTTCAAAGTGGTGGCCTGTTTCTTCTACTGTTGTTTTGCCGTCCAATGTCATTGTTACTGTTGAGATTATTTTTCTTAATGCTAAGTCAAAGTATGTTACTTTTACTTTTTCTATGTCTATATCATCTTCTCCTTCTTTGTCATTATCTGGCTCAGAGTCTATGTCGTCTACTGGCTCGCCTTTTTCGTTACTGTCTTCTGATATTTCCGCTGTGTTTATTAATATTCTGTCTGATGTGTTTGGTTCTATTACTTTGAATGCTATTTGTATGTCTTTGAAATCTGGTTGTGTCATCGTTTCTGGGTCAAATGCTTTTATTAGATTATCTCTTCCTGTTTCGTCTGCTTGTGCTTTTGATAGATAATTTGTTCTTATTGATACTGCTTCTTCTACATTTTCTGTTATGTTTCCGCTTGCATCATACATTACCCATCTATATTCTGTGTTTACACTATTTTCTGGTAAGAATTCTAAACCTTCTGGTAAGTCATCTTTTACTTCGTCTGCATATCCAGCCTGTGTTCCTTCGTTATATATTCTTAATGTGTATATTACTGTATCTCCTGTTGCTACTTCTACTGGTTCTTTTGTATGTTCGTATGTGTATTCTCCATTATTGTTATGGAATATTGGTACTCTATTTGTTATTTGTTCTTCATTTACTCCTGTTATGAACTTTCTTAGTGCCAAGTCGAAATATTTCACTTTAACTTTTTCTATATCTATGTCGTCTTCCTCGTCATCATCATTATCTGGTGTTGAATCTATATCGTCTACTGGTTCTCCATCTTCATTTGCGTCATCAGATATCTCTGCTGTATTTATAATAACTCTATCTGATGTGTTTGGCATTATTACTTTAAATGCTATTCTAACTTCTTTGTAGTCTGGCTCACTCATTGTTTCTGGGTCAAACGCATCTATTAGGTTATCTCTTCCTGTTTCATCTTCTTGTGCTTTTGATAGATAATCAGTTCTTATTGATACCGCTTCTTCTGCATTTTCTGTTACATTCCCTTCTGCATCATACATTACCCATCTGTAGTTAATATTTGTTGTATTTTCTGGTAAGAATTGTAGGCCTTCTGGTACATCATCTTTTACTTCTTCTGCGTAGCCTGCTATGTCTCCTTCATTGTATATTCTTAATGTATATATTACTGTGTCTCCTGTTGCTACTTCTACTGGTTCTTTTGTATGTGTATATACATATTCTCCATTTTCTATGCTAAATACTGGCTCTCTATCTGTTACAACTTGATCATTTACTCCTGTTATGAATTTTCTTAAAGCTAAGTCAAATTTTTGTATTACAACTTTATCAAAGTCGTCGTCATCTTCTTGTCCTGGAATATATTTGTCCCCTCTATTTATTTCTTCATCTTTGTAATTTGGTAATGTCTCATCTGATGGGAGCGTTACATTGTCCTCTGTAGAATCTCTATCTGTTACATCTTCTTTGTTTGAATCTGTATAGTCTGTTATTTCAGATATATTTGTAAGTTTTTCATCTGGAACTGCTGTGCTCTTTACTTTACATTTTATTTGTACATCTATGTAATCTAACTCTACTCCATCAAATGCTTCTAATATTACTTTGTCACTGCCTGTTTTTCTATTTGCATATATTGTATCTCTACTTGCAGAGTATTCTGTATCTGGTGATGTAATATCTGTTGTTACTGTTCTTCCATCTTCTGATATTTTCCAACCATAGCTTGCATTGAATTCGTCATTTACAAATTCTAGGTTTGCTGGAAGATAGTCTGTAATCTCGTTTACATATCCATCAATTTGACCTTCGTTATATACTCTTATTGTATATATTACTTCATCTCCAATGGCTACATCTACTGGATTTTTTGGATGTACATATTCTGCTGTTGTGCTACTTCCGCTTGTAAGTGGAGTTAAATTAACTACAGGCTCTCTTAAATATCTTCCTGCTTCATCCTTAAGCTCTGTATCATTTACTTGTATAATAAATTTTCTAAGCGCTAAATCAAAATACTTGCCAAGTATTACTAAATCTTCAAAGTCGTCGTCATCTTCTTGGCTTTCCTCTCCATAGCCTGGTACATCTACATTGTCTGGTGTTGAGTCTCTATCTGTCTCAGGATTTCCTTCTCCATCTGTTGCTTCTGTTATTTCTGCTATATTCTTTAGTTTTGTATCTGTGTCTGTTACTTTTGCTGTTACTTCACACTCTATTTGTACATCTAAATAATGTAATGTTGTTCCATCAAATGCTGGTATTACTTCGCCTGCTAATTTGTTTGTTGTTACTGTATTTCCGTTTGCTGTCCATCCATTTTCTGTATTAATACTACTATTTTCTTTTAGTTTTAATCCTTCTGGTAAATAATCTGTTATTTCTTTTACTATTCCGTCTATATCCCCTTCATTATATACTCTTATTGTATATATTACGCTATCTCCTGTCTTTACTGTTAATGGATTTTTTGGGTGTGTTTTCTTGGCTGTTGTTATGTTTCCATCTTTTAAATCATTTAGTGTGTCTTCACTTATTTGTGGCACTCTACTTTCTGTTGGTCCTACTCCACTTATTGATGATATAAATTTTCTTAATGCTAAGTCAAATATTTTGTCTTCTGGTTTTGTAAATTCTACTTCTTGATTATAATCTTCTTTTGTTCTTTCTACTATTGCTACTGGTTGATCCTGTGCTGGTGCTCCTTCTACTGACCAGTATGTTACTTTTGTATCAAAGTATGAACCACTTATTTTGAATTTTATACTTTCTATATTTGTAGTTTTTGGCACTACTATGTAAAATTCTTTTCCTATTGTATCTTTAATGCTTCCAAATCTTTTTCCACTTGCATCTTGTAATGTTGGATTTAATGTTTCTCCTTCTCCATTTGTAAATGTAGCTTCTATTGTTCCCTCTGTATCGCTTATTTGGTTTATTTTATATGGTCCTATTATGTAATTATTTCCATCTTCTTTTACTGTTTGTGTTAAATTTGCTATTTCATATGGTTTACTTGCTACTTTTACTTCATAGTTTGGTGCTTCTTTCTTTGCTGTTTCTATTAGATATAAGTATAATGCTTGGCATTCTTCTGCTCTATCCCAACCATATTCTGCTCCATCTCCTGTTTCATCACTTAATGGATTATAGTTTGAGTCTTGCCCTGCAACTGCATTTATCCAAAATTCAAAGTCTCCATCTTCTCCTACATCAAAGTTATCTCCTTCGTTTGTAAAATGCCATACTGCTAATTGTTGGACTGCATCTATGTCATCATCTGTTAAGTATCCTCCAGATATTCCTGCATTATCTAATAATACTTCTCTATATTCAGCAGCTTGTGCTTTTTCTTCTGATGATGCATTACTTGCTGGCGCTACATATGCATGCTCCAATACCCATAGCAATGATTTATATGTATTGCTGTCACTTGGCAATGCTGCTCTATATGGACTCTCTATTGAATCTGGATTTTTCATATCAAAATAACGAGTATATTCTCTTACTGTTGGCACGCCATTTCCAAAGTCACTTGACCCAAATCCTGGTCCACCTTTCAAACAGTATATTGTACTATCGTAATTTGCTGTTGTTCCACTACTATTTGTTTCTACTATTTTCCAAACGTTTTTCTCTAGGAATTTATATCCGTATCCAGATTTTCTAAGAGATTTTATTCCTAAATACTTACTGCCTATTGCTGCATTTGATACATTTAATGACCCTACTAGAATTAATGCTAATAATGTCATTATTATTACCATTGCTATTTTTTTAAGCTTCATATTTACCACCTTTTCTCCTTTTTATCATATATAATATATTTTACTTTTATTATGTATTTAAGTCAATATTAAGATTTACCAAATTTTCCGTAAATTTCCATTTGCATTTTTTCTCCTTACGGAAGCTTACAAGTCAAAACATTACCGTTATATTACAATTATATTACAATTTTGTTACATTTTCAATGTTTTTAAGGAATTTTACTCAATAATTCTAGGGAAATAATATATTTGCTTTGATTTTGCTTTTTGGTTGAAACTATTATAGTATTTGTCTTAATTATATTGGTTATAATTGTAAGCAAATACACTATCAGGAGTTTGAATGCAAATAAAAAAATATTCAAAGATATTTTTAAATAAAATTATTTGACTTTTTCTAAAAATCTGTGTATAATATAAACAGAAAATGAGAAACCACAAAGTGGTTGCCGATGAAAAGTTTAAATAACCGTTCGACCGTGCAAAGCAGAATGGTTATTTTTTTATTTGCTCAAAATTACCACTAACGCAATAATCAAGGCAATAGCTATGATAGTAACTCCTACTAATCCAAAGAATAGTAGATATATTATATTTAATAATAAAGTTTCCATAGCACCACCTCGCTTTCCCACAGATGTAACTGTGTAATATGTAAGGTGGCAACGCACTCCGCTTATTCTCATTTTCTTGATAACTACTATACTATATATTTTACTAAAAAACAAGGTAAAGTTTTACATTTTTTTGTTATATAACAATAATTCTAATTTCGTTCTAGTTCAAAATTACAATAATGACTTAATATATAGATTTATACTTTTAATCTCAAAATTATATTGTTTTAAATATATATCCTAATTTTAGATATTATAAAATATTCTTAAATACTCTCAAATAGGGAATTTTGGGAGGCGACATCCAGAAAACAACCAGCCTCAAAGCCTCTATTTCTGCATAGTTTCGGACATCTGCTGTTTAAATTTATTGCAATTTTACTGCAACCACATAAATTATATCTATTTATAGTAAGAATTAATTGTAAATTTTTACTATGTTCGCTTGTTTTTTGTTGTAAAATATTGTAATATGTTAGCAACCTTTCTTGTCAAAAGGCAGTTCTTTACCTAGGAACGGAAAGGGGGAAGCACATATGACAAACGCAGAACTAATTTTGCAACTAGTAGATAAATTATTAAAACAAAAAGAAGAAATTGAAACATTAAAATCTACGAAAGCAAATACAAAAGATGAAAAGATTAAAGCAGATAATACATAATAGTATTGTCAAACAGGATAGAATGTTGTGGTCTATCCTGTTTTTATATAAAAAAAGTATGTGTAGTTGTGATACACATACAAGCACAAATGACATTCGCAGAACTTTGAATGTTTTGTTTAATGTAACTATATAATAACATCTTTTTTTATATTTGTCAAATATTTTTTAATACCTTTTACATATGAAAACTTTTTTATCTGATTCATTTGAGAAAATGTCTCAACCAAAAATATTATAGATACTCTCAGTAAAAAATGATATAAATTTAACTTATATTATCAATAGATATTGCTATTTTTCTTCTAGTTCAATTGTTCTAGTAACGCTTGCCTTATTTTGATTATTTAACACAGTCGGACTATTATGAACTTCTAAAGACAAACGTAATTTATTTTTTTCTAGCCATGGTTTTACAGTCTCATCAAATAAATATCTATCCCATACATCTTCTATTCGTACACCATCTTCTGTGTATCCAAGTAAATTTGTGCTACCGTCTCTAAAATTGAAAGTAAATTCTTTACCTCTTTTACCTTCTTGATATGTAACGATTAAAGAACCTTGATCAATATCAAATCGGTTTCCTCTATATTCAACACTTTTTATATGCATTTTTTTCTTTTCTCTATCAGACCAAAAATGATTTTGAAAAAATGCATCCATTTTTTCTTGAGACATTTGAGCTACTAAATTACTTTCGTCCATTAACTCTGGATTATATAGTCTAATTAATCTATTAATTTTTTCTATATCTTGCATTGTTGAATTACCATTTAAAGAAGTAACTATAAATACTCCAGGATACATCTCGTCAAAAGTTACCCCCTTCTTTGATAATTGTTCCATTATATAATGATTACACACTATTATTGCTTCATTAGGTTTTAATCCATTACCTATATGTATATTATTTCTATTGATTGAATAAGTTTCGATTATATTCAAAATTATACCTTCTTTCTATTTTTATAGTTTTCATTATATCAAAATATTGGATAAAATTCAATATTTTGAAGATTTTACAAATTATATATTTTTCAAATAATTTTCTATCTCTTATAATTTAATCTTTATAGTTAACTTAGAAATATAAACATCATTTGAATAATAAAAAACTAAAAAAGTAATATTTTTAATAATAACTATATGTGGTTCAATGTATATATAATTAGTTTTTTATATATTCCATAATTATACCTCCAAAATATTACTGCAATTTTACTGCAACGCCTATGATATTCTATGATACTGTGTATTAAATATAAAAATAAAATACTGCTTTCAAGGACAGTATTTCCAATAAATTTGGTTATCTGTGATATTTTGTGACATCCTATCATAACCGTCTAAACTTATTCAAATTGGAGGCGCCACCCGGATTTGAACCGGGGATCAGAGTTTTGCAGACTCGTGCCTTACCACTTG
>CALXND010000081.1 GCA_944389655.1 uncultured Clostridia bacterium
CATTTCTTGAAAAAACCTAAAAATTATGGTAAACTATATATAATTTTCTTATTTATCCTGTTCTAATTTATGGACAGTTTATATAAATGCAACTATTGGAAAATGATTAGATATGCCAATTGGCAAGGAGGGAAAATATGATATTTAAAAGTGTAAATATTGGAGGGCATAATTATTTTCTTTCAGATTTTACACAACTTTGCAAAAAAGATTCAATCATACTTGTTAAAAATTCTGAATTAACAACATTGTTAAGACTCAAGTCAAAACCTATACAAATACAATTTGTCGAAATCAAAGATTCTATTTTCTTATTAGAATCTTTCGGAAATCAACCTATGATACCTTCTAGCTTAATGAATTGCTCAACCATCTACTATTTGTATGATGATGGTTGCTGTAACTACCATAGGAGTCATAATATTGTAGAATATGTTTCAAAAGATGAATTTGCTTCATTTTTGGAACGTATCGATTACAAACATGCCAAATGGAAAGTCTTATCAAAAGCTTTTCTTGATGACAAAATATATGTTACTGTAAAATCAAGAAGTACCAATAACAAGATAGTAGAATATTGGTTTAGTGATTTATATACATCTCTATGGGATGTTGATGACGAATGGACAGATTTTTTGTATAATCGAGTATTAAAACAATGGCTTGAAGATTATTATAATAAGAAATGATTGAAATGATTAAAGAGATTGTTCGCAATCTCTTTAACCGTTTTATAATATTATTTTTTAATTTTAACTTTCATTACAACATTAATAGCATCTTCCAAAGTTTGTTCTATTTTTTCATCAATAATATTTAGTTCATTAATTGAATATAATTCATTTTTCACTTCACTAAATTTATGTATTTCTGCAACTTCAAAACCAATCTCTCCAAAAAACTCTTTTATATGTTCTATATCTTCAAACCTATTATCTAAATTATTTCTTGATGTAATTGTTGTTACATTATTATTAAATCCTTTTAAAGCTCTATTTTGTGATACAATAAATTTTTTTGGTGTTACATCAGATGTAATCCAAATACCTCCATATTTTGATAAGATTTCAAAAATATTTTTAGCTACAATCCTTTTCTCCTCAAATGTTAAATATCTCAACAATCCTTCATTAATTATAGCCACTGGTTCATTTTCGTTTAAATATTGTTTACATTTATTAAAATCATCTTTTCTTAAAGCATTTCCAGTAACTATTTTCAAATTAGAAGGAATATCTGATTTGATAGCATTTAACAAGTCTTTCTTATTTTTTGAAACATCTTCAAGATCCATTTCTATATAATTATATCCTTTTTGTGAATATATTAATCCTCTTGAAGAATAACCTGCTGCAATTTCTATAACTTGCTTTATTTCAGATTCATCTAACAATTTATTAATTTGCTTATATCTTGCTTCTAATTCTGGAGCTAAATTTTTATATAATGTAGTTGATTCTTTACAATGATTTTCTAACCACTTATATATTTCTTTTTCATAAGGTATATCTGTAAAAGTTCTTGGATATGATGTCACTATTGCTGTTGGACTTATCTCCTCGTATTCTTTATCTTTAAAATCCATTTTAATTTTCCCCTCTCATTACTAAAAAAGAATATTGTTGTTTCAGTAGTCTTACAAATACTATTTACTTTGGTCATTAAAATAGTTATATATTATTTATTATAAATTAAAAATTAATTCCGTGTGTTTGTTTATGCTTTTCTTTGTTAAATTCTTGTATGTTTTCTATCTGTCTAATATCATCCGTTTTCAAATCTAATACCTCTTTTAGTTTTCCTTCATAGCTTACTTCCACAGTTCCATCTTGTTTCAACATTATATATGTTCCATTGTAAGTATCTATATCATTGATGTTTATTTTTATATTATCATTTTTAATATTGTTCACAAAATCTTTAGTTCTATTAAAATTAATGTTATCAATTTCAAAATATTTGTTTATATTCTCTGAATTATTTTCTCCTAAATATCTAAATAGTTTCCATCTTTTTATAAATTCATATTTTGATATAAAATTATATAAATTAGGTATTTCTTCAAAATTTTGCTTACATACTAAAGTATTTATTTTTATATTTACATTGAGATTTTTTTCTTTTAAATAATCTAATATTACCCTTATTCTGTCTACATGAAGATTATTTCTACTTACTAATGTTTCAACTTCTTGACTTGAAGCATCAATTGAAAAACATATCCATTTAAAATGTTTTATTAATTTATTTATTAATTCTTCATTTATAACGAACTTACCATCTTCTGGATTATATTTTGCAAGTTTTATTCCATTTGTTACTATTGATAAACTTATATCTTCTGGCTTTTCAATACTTTCCAATAAATCAAATAAGCCTTTATATATTAATGGTTCTCCGCCACATATTGTTAATTTATTAATTATTTTTGAATCATATATGTTCTTTAAAATCTTTCTATTTTCTTCTACACTCAAATCTTTCTTTATTTTATTTCTATAACAAAATTTGCAATTATCATTACATTTAGATGTAATATCCCAACACATATTATATTTCATATTTCTACCCCTCTTATTTAAAATATTTAACTAAATAATACTTATTTAATTTAGGATTTTCTTTATTTTTTCGTATAAATTCAACCTCAAAACCACATTTTTTATAAAATTCTGGTGCTTGAAATTCATATGTAGTTAGGTTTATATTCTCAAATCCTTTATCTTTAAAATAATCTTCAACTGTTTTCATAATTTTAGTTCCAATGTGTTTATTTCTATATTCCTCTATCACAATTAAATCCTCTATATAAACTTCTTTATAGTATGAATGTCCCATTATCATTCCAACAATTTTATCATCATTTTTTGCTACAAAATTAAATGATTTATAATTACATTCCACACCATTTTTTATGGCAAATTTATCAAATTCATTATCCATTAACTTATACAATTCTTTATCGGCATTTTCTATATATTCTATATCTAACATTTCTTTTTCTCCTTTATATTTACCTTATCTTATCACATAAAAATTTTTTTATCAATCAAATATCCATAATCATTGAACTTTAAGCTAAAATATAGTATAATTAGATTTGAATTATGTA
>CALXND010000082.1 GCA_944389655.1 uncultured Clostridia bacterium
TCTTGGTTTGTATATGTTTTGAATGTTGGATCTTCTTCTGCAAGTTTTGCTAGAGCTATACTCATTTTTTCACTATTAGCCTTATCTTTTGGCTCAATAGCTATATCTATAACTGGCTCTGGAAATTCCATAGACTCTAATATAACTGGGTGAGCTGGGTCGCAAAGTGTATCTCCTGTTGATACTTCTTTTAATCCAACTGCTGCTGCAATGTCTCCAGCATATACTTTATCTATATCTTGTCTATGGTTTGAATGCATTAATAGAATTCTTCCCATTCTATCTTTTTTACCTTTATTAGCATTTAATATTGTAGATCCTGCTTCTAATGTTCCAGAATATACTCTAAAGAAACATAGTTTTCCAACAAATGGATCTGTTGCAATTTTGAATGCTAATGCAGCAAATGGTTCTGTATCAGATGTTTTTCTTTCTGTTTCTTCTCCATCTAATGTTACACCCTTTATATGAGGTATATCAAGTGGAGATGGCATATAATCAACAACTGCATTTAATAATTCTTGAACACCTTTGTTTTTATATGATGAACCACATACAACTGGAACTACTTTATTATTAATTGTTCCTATTCTTAGTCCTTTTTTGATTTCTTCTTCTGATAAAGTTCCTTCTTCTAAGTACTTCATCATTAATTCATCATCTTGCTCGGCAGCTGCTTCTACCATTTTATCTCTGTATTCTTCTGCCATAGCTTTTAAATTTTCTGGGATTTCTCCCTCTTCTATCTCTTTTCCTAAATCATCTTTATGAATAAATGCTCTCATTTTTATTAAGTCAACAATTCCTTGGAAATTGTCTTCTGCTCCAATTGGTAATTGAATTGGAACAGCATTTGCATTTAATCTTTCTTTTAATTGACGTACACAAAGCATAAAATCTGCTCCTGTAATGTCCATTTTATTTACATATACCATTCTTGGTACTTGATATTTATCTGCTTGTCTCCAAACAGTTTCTGTTTGTGGTTGAACTCCTCCTTTTGCTGCAAGTACTGTTACAGCACCATCAAGTACTCTTAAAGATCTTTGAACTTCAACTGTAAAGTCAACGTGTCCTGGTGTGTCAATGATATTAATTCTATGTCCTAACCATTGGCATGTTGTAGCAGCAGAAGTAATTGTTATACCTCTTTCTTGCTCTTGAACCATCCAGTCCATTGTAGCTTCACCTTCGTGAACTTCACCTATCTTATGAGTTTTTCCTGTATAGAAAAGTATTCTCTCAGTAGTTGTAGTTTTACCTGCATCTATATGAGCCATAATTCCTATATTTCTTGTTTTCTCCAAAGGAAACTCTCTACCAGCCATTTTTATCCTCCTTTTAAATCAAATTTTAGTTAAAAGCAATTACTACCCAGAAGGCTAGCTAAAAATTTTAAGATAATACAGATTGTATATCGAAAAATTTTTAAGCGACGCCTTGATCATAAGCTTTTTTACCAAAATAATTAAACTCAAATTCAAATTAGAAGCAAGTATAACAAGGCGACCGAGTTAAATTTTTGAGATAATACAGATTGTATATCGAAAAAATTTTATACGAAGGTCAACAAAGTTAGACGAAGCTTATAATTTGAATTTTAGAATTTGTAATGAGCAAAAGCCTTATTAGCCTCAGCCATTCTATGCATATCTTCTTTTTTCTTGAATGCTCCACCATTTCCTGCAACTGCATCCATTATCTCTGCTGCTAATTTTTGAGACATTGTTTTTTCATGTCTATTTCTAGCATAGATAACTAACCATCTTAGACCTAATGTTTGTCTTCTTTCTGGTCTTATTTCAATTGGAACTTGGTATGTAGCACCACCAATTCTTCTAGCTTTAACTTCTAGAACTGGCATTACGTTTTCAAGAGCTGCTTCAAATACTTCTAATGGATCTTTTTGTTCTTTTTCCTTTATTATATTAAAAGCATCGTATACAATTGATTGTGCGACTGTTTTTTTACCATCAAGCATAACGTTGTTTATTAATTTTGTAACAACTTTGCTATTGTATATTGGATCTGGTAAAACGTCTCTTTTTGCTATAATTCCTCTTCTTGGCACTATTCTTCACTCCTTTTCTTGATATTTTTAATATCTCTGGTATTTAAACAAATACCTAAGTTACTCTGAAAAGATTAATCTTTTCCGTATAGTGCGTATAATCTATTATAAATTTAAGTACCTTAAATTATGTAATTTCATATATGCACCATTAACCTAAGAAACTCCTATTTCTTTGGTTTCTTAGCTCCATACTTAGATCTAGCTTGCATTCTGTCTTTTACTCCTGCTGTATCTAATGTACCTCTAATAATATGGTATCTAACACCTGGAAGGTCTTTTACTCTTCCTCCTCTTATTAGAACAACACTGTGTTCTTGTAAGTTGTGACCTATTCCTGGAATATATGAAGTTACTTCATACCCATTAGATAGTCTAACCCTTGCAACTTTTCTTAAAGCTGAGTTTGGTTTTTTGGGTGTTACTGTTTTTACAACTGTACATACACCTCTTTTTTGTGGTGATCTTTTGTTTGTTAGTTTTTTGTTTCTTGAGTTATAACCATGTTGTAATGCTGGTGCTGTAGATTTTGTTGTAGAAGTTTTTCTTCCTTTTCTTACTAATTGATTAATTGTTGGCACTTAAATTTCACCTCTTTCTTTCAATAAAATTACCGTTAGTATATGCTATTATATACTAACGGTATTATTTTACCATTTTTTTCTTGTTAAGTCAATCTTTTTTTGTTATTTTAGAAAAGTTTAGTTTTATCTTCTAATATAACTACTATATTTCAAGTTCTTCGCTTTTAGTTTCTTTTTGTGTTTGAGTCTTCACAGATGGATTTTTAGTTTTATCGTCTAAATTAAATTTCTTTGCTACTATTTCTCTCACATTATCATATGTGTGATAAGTTTTGCTTATTTTTCCATTATTATTTTGCGTAAACTCATATATTTTATCACAATCTTTTGCATCCACCCAGCCAAATACGCTAAAACCTCTTGAATCTTTACGTTCACCAATAGCTTCTAGTGCGTACTTTTCTATATATTCTGAAGAGTTATACTTAGATACATCAATACCTGCTTCTTCCCATGTCTTTCCTTTAGTTGTTGCTACAATTTTTTCTGTTCCATCACTTAATTTTTGAACAATTGCTCTATTAGTAATCTCACAATCCATATCTTCAACAAATTTACCTTTAATTTCATTTAAATCAGATGCATTGGTATATTCTACACCTTTATTAACACTTATAAGATTTGTTTCTTTAAAGTTTTTCATAAAATTTTTAATTTGTTGTCTTTGAGTTTCATTTGTGTTTTCTTTTGTATCTTCTTCTTTCGGTTTGTTCGTATTATCTTTCGGTTTTGAATTTTCTTTTGATGTTATTGTTGGAGTTGGTGTTGCAGTTATCGTTGGCGTTATCTTTGGTGTTGCAGTTATCGTTGGTGTTGGAGTTGCTGTTAATTCATCTTTCTCATTCGTGTCTCCCTTATCATTTTGAATATTAGTATTGTCTTTAGATATAGTATATAATTTTGTTGCACCTGCTCCTATTGCTCCTACCGTTCCTATTACACCTAATCCCAACAAAATTTTTCTGAATATGCTTTTATCTCTAACACATTCTGCTAAGCCAAGTTTTTCATGTCTTCTAGCAATAGATTTTAACCTCATTTTATCAGCAAATTTTAATTTCTTCACTTCATTATTATCTTTACTTTTATTTTTTAAGTCGTATACCAAATCTACTGGCATCTTTTTAGGATTTTCATCTAAAAACGCTTCTATATAATCATCTGCCTTAGATGTATGCTCTTTTGAATCAATATATTTTAGCATTTGATATAAGTGAATATCAATCTTATTTATAGCTTTAGGTTCCGTTGGATCAATTTCATGATTATCCAAAATTTCATTTAATATATCTTCTTTTGAATTTCCTTTTAAGTATTTGCTTTTTAGTGATAGTTTATATTGTTTACCATCTTTTCCAAAATATGTATATTCGCTTGTTCTAATATTAAAAATTACCCTATTTCTTTCTTTGTTTGGAAATTCTTTTTCTAGTTGTTTCATCGCTTCTTCTTGGGGCATTCCTGCTGCCATTAGCTCTTTAAATCTTTTTGCTCTTTTATCATTATAACTTTCTGGTTTGTTTTTATCTGGGAATTCTTTTTCTAGTTGTTTCATCGCTTCTTCTTGAGTCATTCCTGTTGCCATTAGCTCTTTAAATCTTTTTGCTCTTTTATCATTATAACTTTCTGGTTTGTTTTTATCTGGGAATTCTTTTT
>CALXND010000083.1 GCA_944389655.1 uncultured Clostridia bacterium
TAATATTGCTAAATCTCTTACATTTGAACAAGTATCTCTTAATTTTTCTAAATTTTCATCAGTTAAAGTTTCTTTAATTCTTTTTGTAGTTTTTACTTTGTGTATTCTTCTAACAGGACTTTTTACAATATAATCTTCATTCTCTAACCAAGCAAAGAAACTTGATAATGTTCTTCTTATATTATCTATTGTAGCCAATCCTGCCTTAGAATTATTTTTGTAATCAGCTAGATAATCTCTTAAAATTTCTGTAGTAATTTCTTCAATTGGTAAGTTTATTTTTTCTAGCATTTTAGTAATATTATCCTTGTAGTAATTTAAAGTTCTGTTTGAACATCCTTCAATTTCTTTTGAAGATATAAATTTATTTAATAATTCTTCGTTATTTTGTTGTATTTCTTCTCTTTGGTTCTGCTCTAATATTTCTATTTGGTAATTTAAACATATTTCTGTTAGTATTTCTTTTAATATTCTTCTTTGGTTATTGTCTAGAAAGTTTTCAGTCTTATCAATTATTTTTTTAACAAATAACTCTCTCAAATAAATTACCTTCTTATACTTTAAAATATTGCAATGTAGAACTACAACTATATTATATAACATTTTGATTATTTTACATAATTAAAGAGATTTACGAGAAATTTCATCTTATTTTAATTAAAAAATGAGCATATCAAAAATAATATACTCACTCTAAATCCTATATATTTATTTACTCATTTTATTTAAAATTAAACTTACATTCTGCGAGACAAATTACTATTTGTATCTCCATTATATACATTCAAAGTAATATTCTTTCTAGTGCTATAAAATCTAGTTCATTTCTTTGGCTTACAAATATTACTTTTAATTAATCATTATTTAGAAAATTCATTACTAAATCAATAATTACATCTTTTTCTTTTGGATTTGACTCGGCAATAAGTAATGTTAGTGCTGCAAGTGTATTATTGTCAATAACTTGCTCTTCGTTTTTATATAAAATTCCGTAAAAATTTAAAAAATATATAAATAAAGTAGCTGCGATTCTTTTGTTTCCATCTGCGAAAATATGTTCCAAATTAAGCCATACTGTTTCATCTTTTAAGTTTACTTCTAACTTTACTCCTTGGTTTTCAAATAAAATAATTTCATTCTTTTTTTCTTCCATAAGACCACATCCTTTATGCAAAATTTAGTTCTTAAAATTTTTATTTTACTTTATGTAATTGCTTGCATTATTATTCAAACTGTTGTTCGTATTTTATAATATTTTCTATTAAATGTCAACTTAATTCAACAATTTAATTTAAAATAGCTTTCTTAAAATTTTTATACGAACAAAAAACTATTATTTCCATCTTCCAAAATGCAATTGCTTTTCGACATCAGGATTATACTGTTCTAATTGTTTTTCATTTGGATCAGCATAACCAATTCCAATAAACACAGGTATCATATATTTTGCTGTCATTTTTAACTTTAATTTCTTTTATAATCATATATCTTTTACCTCTATTCTATTTTTTTCATATTCACAAATATTTTGGTAAACAATATTTAAACTATATATAAGTGCTTTTTTATCTTCTTTTCCTAGTCCTTTTGCAATTATGTTTTCAACATCATCCCTAAAATTTCCTAGTTCATCTGCAAGTAATTGTCCTTTTTTAGTCAAGGTTATTACACTAGACTTTGCATTTTCTTTATTTTGTTTTTTGTTTATAAGTTTCTTTTCTTGTAATTTTTTTATTAGGTCTATTACTGTGGTATGTCTTATACCAAAAAACTCTACTAAATCTTTTTGTGAACAATTTTTATTTTCTTTAATATAATCTAATACTTCTAACTGTCTTGCTGTAATATCATATTTTCTTAAATTATAATCTAACTCTGATAAAAGCCTATCAGAAATTTTTTTTATTAAAAATCCTGTATTTTCTTGCATATTTCGCCTCCTAATGTAGTTTCCTACATATAATACCATTCATTTTTTATTTTTCAATATGCTTGTCAAAAAAAGAACAAATCTATTTTTTTAGACTTGTTCCATGAGTTGTAATTTTTTCTTTAAAAGTAAAATATTCTCTTATTTTAAATTATCCTTTAAGTAATTTAAAAACTCCTGTATTCTTTTTTCATTTACTATTTCTGATAATTTAAAATACGTTCTGTCTTTTAATTCTTCTGGCATACATTGTTTTCCAGAATAATGATTTGGAAATGAATGTATGAAATCTTCTTATTAGTTTTTATTTTGTCTTTCTAAAACTATTTTTGCGTACGAACAGTCTGCCACTAGCTTTTTGTTGCATTTTTTTGTGTTTTCAATAACACACTCCACTAATTTTTTTGCTATTCCTTGTCCTTGATAAGCATTATTTACTTCTGTATGAACAATATTCCAAGTATCTTCCTTTTCTACGAAATCACATTTACCAATCTGTTTATCATTGTCATACGCAACTGATTTATTTTTTTCAAAACTTATTCTCATTATATTCCACCTCGTTTTTAATAATATACCATAAATCTGACCATTTTTCTGCTCTGTCTAATCCTTGTATTTTTTCTGATAAATTTCATTATATAATCTTTGTTTTTTGATAGACATATTTACTGCAAGCCAACTTACTATCTTTCAATACCCTTTATTTATATTTTCGTTATCAACTAAAACTAAAATATTTCTATCCTCATTTAAAATTACCATTCTATTAACTCCTAATGTTTCACTATTAAATGGGTTTTGGTAATCATATTCAAAACCAATCGTAT
>CALXND010000084.1 GCA_944389655.1 uncultured Clostridia bacterium
GTGTCTGTTATTTTTGTACTTGTTTCGTCTCCATATTGGGCTCCATTTGTTAATCTTGCATATAGTGTATCATTATGCTTTAGTCCTGTTACTGTTCCACTTGTTCCTCCTGTTAGATTTGTCCAGCTTCCACTATTTATTTTATATTGTATGCTATAACTACTTGCTGTTGTACTTAATTTTACGCTTGCTGTTCCACTTGCCCATGTTGGTGCTCCAAATGTTATGCTTCCTGTTATTTTATTTAGTTTTATTGCTACTGATATTGTTTCTGTTTTATTTCCTGCTTTATCTACTGTTAGTACATGTAGGTAGTATGTTCCTATATTTGTTGTTGCTGTTGGTATGCTTATTGTTTGGCCATTACTACTAAATGTTCCTCCTGTGTATTTACTTGCATCTGTTCCTATATTACTGCTTGTTGTGTTAAATACCCATTTGCTTGCGGCGGCGTTTACTCCACTTTCTTTATCTGTATGCGTTACCTTTGCTGTTATTGTTTGTCCTGCTATTGCGCTTGTTGTACTTGGGCTTATCGCCGCTTTTGCTGGGGCTATTGTATCTTTTACTGTTGTACTTGCTGGCTCTCCGTAGTTAACTCCATCTGTTAAGCGCGCATATACTGTAGTTCCGTGGCTTAATCCTGTTACCTTTCCCCCACTTGTTATTCCTTTCCAGCCTGAGCTACTTGTGCTTCCTACTTGGTATTGCAAACTATATGTTGTATTTGTACTTATTCCTATACTTGCTTTTCCGCTACTCCAACTTGCTCCTCCAAAGCTTATTTCTCCATTTGTTGTACTTCCTTCTCCTCCTGGTAATGTCTTCGTACTTTGGTTTAGCAGTGTGCCTGTTCCTTTGTTTCCTGCCTTATCTCCCACTACTTCTACTTTTATATCATATGCTGTTCCTTGTTGTAGTCCACTAAATGTATAGCTTGCTGTATTACTTGTTTTCTTTTCTACATAGGCTGAGTCTGGATCTGCACTTTTCTTTATATAGTAGATATATGCTGTTCCTGTTTCCATTCCACTTTCGTTGTCGCTTGCTGTTACACTTACTGCAATACTATTTGTTGTTTTACTTCCTCCTGTTACCTTTACTTGCGGTGGTGTTACATCTTCTATTGTAAAGCTTGTTTGATCTCCTACTTGGGCTCCATTCGTTAGTCTTGCATATACTACATCTCCATCTTTTAATCCTGTTATTGTTCCTTTCTTTCCTGTGTTTCCACTTGTTCCTGGGGCTTCTGCTAAGTTTGTCCAGCTTCCATTATTTATTTTATATTGGATTGTGTAGTTTCCTGCTGTTGTATTTACTTTTATGCTTGCTACTCCACTTGCCCATGTTGTTTCTCCTTCTTTGTTTATTGCTCCTGTTATTTTATTTAATGTTACTGCTACTGATACTGTCTCTGTTTTATTTCCTGCTTTATCTACTGTTAATACATGTAGGTAATATTTTCCTGTACTACTTGTTGGTATTCTTATTGTTTCTCCATTACTTGTAAATGTTCCTCCTGTATATTTGCTTGCATCTGTTCCTATATTTCCTGCTGTTGTGTTAAATACCCATTTGCTTGCGGCGGCGTTTACTCCACTTTCTTTATCTGTATGCGTTACCTTTGCTGTTATTGTTTGTCCTGCTATTGCTACTGTTGTACTTAAGTTTATACTTGCTTTTGCTGGTACTGCACTATCTGTTATTGTTATACTTGCTACTTCTCCATAGTTTGTTCCATCTGTTAAGCGCGCATTTACTACATCTCCATGTTTTAATCCTGTTATACTTCCTCCATTTGCTATCCCTTTCCATTCTCCACTTGTACTATTTATTTGGTATTGGATTGTATAACTCTTGTTACTACTTATTGTCGTACTTGCTACTTCATTACTCCATGTTACTTTTCCAAATGTTATTGCTCCTTGCTCTACTCCTGTCTCTCCTCCTGGTAATGTGCTTGTACTTTGGTTTGTTATTTCCCCTGTTCCTTTATTTCCTGCTACATCTCCTTGGGCTTCTACTTTTATATCATATGCTGTTCCTTGTTTTAGTCCACTAAATGTGTATGTTCCTGTTGTATTATTTGTTGTTGATGAGCTATAGTTTCCTGCACTATGCTCTTTAATGTAGTATGTGTATGTTACTGGATTCGTCATTCCGCTTTCTTTGTCTGTTGCAGTTGCTCTTACTGTTAGCTTACTTGTATCTTTGCCTGTTACCTCTACTACTACACTTGGTGCTGTTGTATCTGTTATTTTTGTACTTGTTTCGTCTCCATATTGGGCTCCATTTGTTAATCTTGCATATAGTGTGTTATTGTGCTTTAAACCTGTTACTGTTCCTTTTGTTCCTGTGTTGTCTCCTCCTAAATCTGCTAGGTTACTCCAGCTTCCACTGTTTATTTTATATTGTATTGTGTATCCACTTGCTGTTGTACTTAATGCTACACTTGCTGAACCACTTGCCCATGTTGGTGCTCCGAAACTTATATTGCCTGTTATTTTATTTAACACTACTGCTTTTGATATTGTCTCTGTTCTATTTCCTGCTTTATCTACTGTTAATACATGTAGATAGTATGTTCCTATATCTTCTGGTTTTGTTGTTATTTGGATTGTTTGACCATTACTTGTAAATGAACCTGACATTGCTCCAGTATAACTACTATCTGCTGTTCCTATATTACTTGCATTTGTATTAAATACCCATTTACTTGCGGCGGCGTTTACTCCACTTTCTTTATCTGTATGGTTTACCGTTGCACTTATTGTTTGTCCTGCTATTGCTGTTGTTGGGATTATTTCTATTGTTGCGCTACTTGGTACTGTACTATCTGCTATTGTTGTACTTGCGATTTCTCCATAGTTTGTTCCATCTGTTAATCTCGCATTTACTGTGTCTCCATGTTTTAGTTCTGTTACGCTTCCTCCACTTGTTATAGTTTTCCAGCCATCTGTTGTTGTTCCGTTTATTTGATACTGAATTGTATAGCTTTTATTACTACTTATTGTTATACTTGCTTTTTCATTACTCCAGCTTACTCCTCCAAATGCTATTGCTCCTTCTGCTACTCCTGTCTCTCCTCCTGGTAGTTTGTTTGTACTTTGTGCAGTTAATGTACCTGTTCCTTTATTTCCTGCTTTATCTCCTTCTACCTCTACTTTTATGTCATAGCTTGTTCCTTGTTTTAATCCACTAAATGTATATGTGTTACTACTATTACTTATTTTTGCCTTTCCATAATCATCTTCTGCACTTTCTTTAATGTAATATGTGTATGTTACTTCGTCTGCCATTCCACTTTCTTTGTCTTCTGCTTCTACTCTTACTCCTATTATGCTTGTATCTTTATTTGCTACTGTTACATTTACTTGTGGCGCTGTTGTATCTTTTATTGTTGTGCTTGTTTCGTCTCCTACTTGGGCTCCATTTGTTAATCTTACATGTAATGTATCATTATGATGTAAGCCTCCTACTGTTCCTTTTGTTTCTGTATTGTCTCCTCCTAAGTCGGCTAGATTACTCCAGTTTCCTTCATTTATCTTATATTGTATTGTATATCCACTTTCTGTTGTACTTAATGCTACACTTGCTTCTCCATTATTCCAACTTGTTGCTCCTATTTCTATTGCTCCCTCTATCTTCTTTAACACTACTGCTTCTGATATTGTCTCTACCTTATTTCCTGCTTTATCTACTGTTAGTACATGTAGATAATATGTTCCTATGTTACTTGTTGCTATATTTATTGTCTCTCCATTTGTCTTAAATGTTCCTGTATAGCTTCCTTCTTCTGTTCCTATTTCTTCTGCATTTGTGTTAAACACCCATTTGCTTGCGGCGGCGTTTACTCCACTTTCTTTATCTGTATGTGTTACTTGTGCTGTTATTGTCTGTCCTGCTATTGCTTCTGTGGTGTTTAAAACTATCTCTGCTTTATTTGGTGCTATACTATCTGTTACTGTCATGCTTGCATTTTGTCCATAGTTTGTTCCATCTGTTAATCTCGCATTTACTATGTCTCCATGTTTTAACCCAGTTATACTTCCTCCGTTTGCTACACCTTTCCATTCTCCACTTGTACTATTTATTTGATACTGGATTGTATAACTTGTATTACTACTTATTGTCGTACTTGCACTTTCATTACTCCACGTTACTTTTCCAAAACTTATTGCTCCTTGCTCTACTCCTGTATCTCCTCCTGGTAGTGTGCTTGTACTTTGATTTTTTATTTCTCCTGTTCCTTTGTTTCCTGCTTTATCTCCTTGTACTTCTACTTTTATATCATAGCTTGTTCCTTGTTTTAATCCACTAAATGTATATGTGTTACTATTATTACTTTCTTCTGCCTCTCCATAGTCTTGTGCACTACTTTCTTTAATGTAATATGTGTATGTTAAGCTTTCTGCCATTCCACTTTCTTTATCTTCTGCTTCTACATTTGCTGTTAATTTGCTTGTATCTGGGTTTGTTACTGTTACTACTACACTTGGTGCTATTTCATCTTTTATCTCTATTGTTTGTTCTTCTCCTACCTGCTCTCCATTTGTTAAGCGTATGTGTACTGTGTCTCCTTCTTGTAATCCTTCTATTGTTCCACTTGTTCCTCCTGGTAATTCTACCCAGCTTCCTTCATTTATTTTATATTCTATTGTGTAATCTTCTTCTGTTGTACTTACTTCTACTTTTGCTGTTCCATTTTCCCATGTTGGGCTTCCTATACTTATATTTCCTTCTATTTGCCTTATTGTTACTGCTTTTGATATTGTCTCTGTTTTGTTTCCTGCTTTATCCACTGTTAATACATGTAGATAGTATGTTCCTATTGTGCTTGTTGGTATACTTATTGTTTCTCCATTGCTTGTAAATGTTCCTGATATTCCTCCTGTATAGCTTTCTTCGTCCGTTCCTATATTTGTTGCTTGTGCATTAAATATCCATTTACTTGTGCCGGCGTTTACTCCACTTTCATTATCTATATGGGTTACCTTTGCTGTTATTGTTTGCCCTGCTATTGCCTCTGTTGTACTTAAGCTTATTTCTGCTTGTGCTGGATTTATTGTGTCTTTTATTGTTGTATTTGTTGGTTCTCCATAATTGGTTCCATCTGTTAATCGTACATTTACTGTATCATTATGGTTTAAGTTTGTTATGCTTCCATCTCTTGTTCCTGCACTTTCTTCTCCTAAATTTACTTCTTTCCAGCCATCTTCTTCTGTTCCATTTATTTGGTACTGCATTCTATATTCTGTATTTGTACTTACCTCTACACTTGCTTTTTCGTTACTCCAGCTTACTTTTCCAAATACTATTGCTCCGCTCGTGCTTCCTTCTTCTCCTCCTGGCAATGTACTTGTACTTTGGTTACTTAATACTGCTTCTCCTTTATTTCCTGCTTTATCTCCATCTACTACTACTTTTATGTCATATCCTGTTCCTTGCTCTAGTCCTTCAAATGTATACTTTCCTGTTGTGTTGCTATCTACCTCTTGATAACTGCTATCTGGTTCTCCCTCTTTTTTAATGTAGTATGTGTATGTTATTTCGTCTTTCATTCCTGTTTCGTCATCTGTTACATCTACACTTATTTCTATTGTGCTTGTATCTTTATTTTCTACTGTTATTTCTACTTCTGGTTTTGTCTCATCTTTTATCTCGAATTCTACTTCGTCCCCTGTTTCTCCATTGTTGTTTGGTCTTACTGTTATTTTATCTCCATTTTCTAATCCTTCTATTGGGCCTGTGTAGTCTTCCCAGTCTCCATCATTTACTTTATATTCTATATCTACATCTGGGTCTTCTGTAGTTATTTCTATGCTTGCATTTCCTTCTTCATCCCATGTTGGCCCTACTATATTTATATCTCCTGCACTTACTTTACTTACTATTACTTTCTCTGATATTGTCTCTTTCTTATTTCCTGCTTTATCTACTGTTAATACATGTAGATAATATTCTCCTTCTGCTCTAGCTTTTATTTGTAGCTCTTCTTCATTTTTTGTAAATGTTCCATATGTTCCTTCTGCTGTTCCTACGTAGCTACTATCTTCTGTTCCTATTTCTCCTGCATTTGTTGTAAATATCCATTTACTTATGCTAGCATTTACTCCACTTTCATTATCTGTATGCGTTACCTTTGCTGTTATTGTATCTCCTACCATTGCTTCTGTTGGATTTATTTCTATCTTCGCATTTGCTGGGGCTATTCCATCTGTTACTGTCATACTTGCATAGTCTCCATGCTTGCTTCCGTCTGTTAATCTTGCATTTACTACATCTCCATGTTTTAGGCCTTCTACTATTCCGTTATTTTCTATTGTTTTCCAGCTTCCTTCTTCTTCTCCATTTATTTGATATTCTATGCTATATTCTGTTTCTGTACTTATTTCTACTTGTGCTTCTTCATTACTCCAGGTTGCTCCTCCAAATACTATTGCTCCTTCTTCTTCTCCATCTGGCACCTCTACTGCTGGTGGTTCTACTGTATTTGTTTCTATGGAATTTGTATCTGGCTCTACCTCATTAGCAACCATACTATTTGTATCTGGAATTTGTTCATTTATTTCTCCTACACCATTTGTTTCTCCGCTTGAGCTTCCTTCTCCATATATTACTTCATTTATATATGCTGCTGCATTTGCTAGGCCTTCTTGCTCTTTTCTACTTGCTTCTTCTGTCATATTTTTTGCTTGCTCTGCCTTTTCTACTATTCCATTTTCTCCAAACACCATATTCATTGTTATGCTTGCTAATATTATTATGATTATTATTGTTATTACCAATGCTATCAGCGTTATTCCGCTTTTGCCTTTTAATATCTCTCTACCCATTTTGACTTACTCCTCTGTTCTTTTTATTTATTTAAGCATTATACTTTTTTGAGTTTTTATTTATTTTATGTGTTGTTTATGCTCCATTATTGTATTTTTTGTTTGTCTTATTGTAATTTTGCATTTCGGTTTCATTTTTTAAGCATTCTACTCTTTTATAAATGTCTTTTTGCTATTTGTAATATTAGCCTTTTTAAACACAAAAACAAGACAAAAAACCTATTTTTCATAGGTCTTTTGTCCTGTTTTATTTCACGTTTTTCCTTTTATTTTTTCTAATCTATTGCTCTCTCTCTCTCTACAGCCTCAATGGTTTTATGTATTTTGTTTCTTTTCATTTTTATCTCCATCTGTTCTTTATATAATTTTATAACGGTTTACACATATTTAAAGTTAGATTACTGCATTCTTTATTGTTTGAATTAAGTTAGTCATATCTATTTCATTATTTGCATATTGTTTAAATAAATTTATATCGTCATCGCTAATGGTCATTCCTTCGATTGCTAAGTCATTTTTTATATTTTCTATATCGAATTTAAATAATTCTTCATTAAACATTTTTTATCCTCCAAGCTTATATTTTATAACAAATCTATAATATAATTATACCATAAAAATGTTTAAAAGTCTAGTATTTTTAGTAATTTAGTTTTATTCTAAACTAGAATTCAGTTAATCTTTAGCTTTACTCTATGTTTACAGTTTATAAGCTATTTAAGTATATAGTTGATATATTAAAAAAATCTTGTCAGTATATAAAGAGTTTATTTTATATTTTTTCTAATGTATTATTTATTAGCGTTTCCAGACCACTAGTATCTACAATTGATCTTATACTTTCCTCTAGGAATTCCTTTGGTTTTATTTTTTTTAGATTCAAAATATATCCATTCTTTAGTGCCAACTCTCGAATAAATTCTCTAGTTGTTCTGCCATTCCCTTCTCTATATGGATGTAGCACATTAAGTTCTGAAAGGTAAAATGCCAATCTATTAGCTAGTTTTTCTTTTGGTAAATTTTTTAAATAGTTTTCATCTTTTAATTTTTCTAGAAGCTTTTCTAGTTCGGGTTCAATATATTCCCACTCTGCAAACCTAAAAACTCCCTTTGCAATGTTTTCTGTTCTAAACTTTCCTGCAAAAGGATATATATCTTCAAATAAAAAGGTATGTATTTTATTTAAGTGTTTAATATCAAAGTTACCTACTATTCCCATTTGTCTAAGTGCAAGTAGCTTTGCGGCTGTTATTTTTGCTTCATATTGTTGTAATACCTTTTTATCTTTTATATTTAAATTATTTATTAATATATCTGTTCCTTCATAGCAATAAATAGAATGTCTATTACTGTATAAATCTTTCCCCACTGTTAAATACCTCCACTTTTTCTTTTGTATTATACCATATATTTTAAATTTTAAACAAAAATATATTTTAATCTATTGTTGTACTAGTTCTTCCTGTAGCCACAACATCTTCCTGCAAGGAGCGCCATGTATTACAGCCAATTATTCCATCTGATGCAAGCCCTCTGGATGACTGATAACGTCTTACAGCATCTTGTGTTGCCGAACCAAATATTCCATCTAAACCTCCTGTTCTGTATCCTAAAGTGTTTAAATCGTCTTGAGCTATTAGTACATAATTGCTTAAACTACCTCTTTTTAACTGCGGAAAGCCACCAGAACTACAAGCAGTTTTTCCAAATCTTTTATCAAAATGAACCCATGTTGGAGTAAGTGATATTGGTTCTACAAAGCTCCACACTCCTGAATTATTTGCAGAATTCCATAGTCTTGTTCTTTGTGACTGAGTTAAACGTTGACCAACATCAAATGCAGTACCAGCATAATGTTGTGATTGTGTCTACACAGTTGAACCACTTTTGATTATCGTGCAAAAGATAATTGATTTTGGCGTTGTTAAACTTCAGTCCCCATCAAATCGACGTACTTATGTACGCCTCATTGATGTCTCCTTTGTTTGCCTAGCCAAAATGCAATTCTTTTTTGCACTTATATTTTCTATTAATTTTTTATCATATTAGCTTATCTATATCTATTTTTAATTCAAATTTTACAGATTTGTCATGATAAATATAAATTTTATCAATTAGCATATTTAATATTGCTTTATCTGGTATTTCCGCTTCTATAATTTGATTAAAATAGTCTATTGTTTGTTTCATTTTTTCTTGCTTTATTTCTAAATCTTCATTTTGCAACTCTTGTAATTTCTTTTTTGTTTTTTCTATTTCTTTATACT
>CALXND010000085.1 GCA_944389655.1 uncultured Clostridia bacterium
TGGAGGCTTACCCAAGTGGTTGAAGGGGACAGTTTGCTAAACTGTTAGGGTTCGTAAGGGCCGCGAGGGTTCAAATCCCTCAGCTTCCGCCAAAAGAAATATACCCAATTAGGTATATTTTTTTTGGGCAGAAGAAAGTTTAAAGCAATAAATAGTATGTAGACATATACAAATATATAAATAAGAATAAAAACGCTTAAAATCAATTTTAAAGCTTAGAATATTTATTAAAAAAGAGAATAAATATTAATTGGTGATAATATGAAATTAAGTGTATGTTTATCAGGAGGAGGAGTTAAAGGAGCAGCACATATTGGAGCTTTAAAGGCATTAGAAGAAGAAAACATTATAATTGATAATATTTCTGGTACATCTTCTGGAAGTATTGTAGCAACATTATATGCAGCAGGATATAAACCAGATGAAATAAAAGAAATATTTATGAGATATTGTAAAAAAATAAAATATATGGATTTAAAAAATGTATTTAATATAATTAAAAATCTCATAACAAAACATAAGTTTGTAATTAAAGGATTAAATTCAGGTGAAATAATTGAAAAGTTAATTAATGAGCTTTGTAATAAAAAGGGTATAACAAATATAAAAGAAATTAAAAAGAATTTAATAATAGCAAGTGTTTCTATAAAGAGTGGTATAGTATATATCTTTAAATCAAAAGAAGATTATTATAGGTATTCTGATAGTATAACTGTAATAAACGATATTAATATAGGAAGAGCTGTTAGAGCTAGTTGCAGCTTCCCAGGAATATTTTGTCCATGTAATTTTAAAAATGATATTTTAATTGATGGAGGAGTAAGAGAAAATATTCCTTGGAAGGAATTAAAAAAAGGTAATAACGAAAAAATTTTATGTATTACTTTTAATGAAAAAAATAAAGAAGAAATGAATCCGAATATTATTGATGTTATTTATGGTGCTATAAATTTAATGGAAAGAGAATTATCAATTTATGAATTAGCTGGTGCAGAAAATGTATTAAAAATTCATACTAAAAAAGTATCTTTATTAGATTTTAATAAAATTGATTATTTATATGAAGAAGGATACAAACAAACTAAAAATTATTTAAATAAAAAATAAATAATAATAAAATAAATAATTGGAATAATAAAGAATATAAAAAAGATATTAAAAATAAATTTTAATAAAATATAAAAAATAATAAAACAAATAAAATAAAAAATATCAAAAAAAATAGAAAAAAATAAAATAAAAATAAATAATAAAATATATTAATAAAAAAATAAGGCGCAAAAAAATAAAAAATACACGAAAAAATAAGGAAAATATAAAAATAATATTAAGAAAAATAAAGATTAATAAAATAAATAGAAAAAATAAAGTAAAAATAATGTTAAGAAAAATAAAGATAAATAAAAAAAATAAAAAAGTAATAAAACAAATAAAATAAAAAATATTAAAAAATAAAAAAATATAAAAAAAATAAAGTAAAAATAATAAATAATAAAATATATTAATAAAAAAATAAAACAACAAAAAAAGAAAAATAATGAGAAAAAATAAAATAGAAGAAAATAAAAATGAAAGGATTGCAAAAAAGAGTAAAAAATGTAGAGAATAAAAAATTACAAGATTGCCAAAAAGACAAGAATAAACTTAAAAATATGCAAAGAAATTTGCAGAGTAAAGATAATAAAAATAAATAAAACAAAAGACTACAAATTCTTAAATAATATAAAAGCATAAGATGAAGAAATGTTAAATAAGAAGTAGAATAAGTAAAAAAAGTAAAAAAGAAGATTGATGAAAATAATAAAAAGTAAACTTGAAATAAGTAAAAATGTAAAAATTTAGAGATTAGAAATTAAGAAAAGCAACAAGTAAAAGATAACGGAATCAAGGAAAAAATAAAAATATAATATGATATCAATAATGAAAGTAAAAGGTATACATAAGAAAGAAAAATAAGGACAAAAATTTTTAAAAATAATAAATAGATTATATCGTATACAAGATGAGCAATAACAAAATAGGAAAAATTGGTACACTAAAAAATTAAAAGAAATGAAAAAATATTTTAGACTAAGATTAAAACATAACAAAAAGTGAAAGAAAAATGCAGAGGAAAAAAGCACAAAAAAATAGTCAAAAAGAAAACAAATAAAAAATACATGAAAAAATATAAAAATAATATAAATAAAAATAAAGATTGATAAAATAAAAATAAAGAAAAAAATAAAATAAATATAAAAAATAAAATAAAAATTAAATAAAATACAAAAATATTTAAAAATTAAAAAAATATAAAAAAAAATAGAATAAAAATAAAGTAAAAATAATAAAAAATAAATAATAAAATATATTAATAAAAATAAAACGGCTAAAAAAGGAAAATAGTGAGAAAAAATAAAATAGAAGAAAATAAAAAAGAAAGGATTACAAAAAAAGAATAAAAAATGTAGGGAATAGAAAATTAAAGGATTGCCAAAAAGACAAGAATAAGCTGAAAGAATATGCAAATAAATTTGTACAGTAAAGAGGATAAAAATAAATAAAACAAAAGACTACAAATTCTTAAATAATAGAAAAGCATAAGATGAAGAAATGTTAAATAAGAAGTTGAATAAGTAAAAAAAGTAAAAAAGAAGATTGATGAAAATAATAGAAAGTAAACCTAAAAAAGTAAAAACATAGAAATTTAGTGGTTAAAAATTAAGAAAAACAACAAGTGAAAAGTAACGGATTCAAGAAAAAATGAAAATATAATAGGATATCAATAAGAAAAGTGGAAGGTCTACATAAGAAAGAAAAACAATAATAAAAATTCTTTGAAAAAATAAATAGGTTATATCGTAAAAAAGAGAAGTAATAATAAAATAGAAAGAATTGGTACACTAAAAAATTAAAAGAAATGAAAAAATATTTTAGACTAAGATTAAAACATAACAAAAAGTGAAAGAA